>NZ_JBFRTU010000012.1:117992-118311 GCF_041474275.1 Vibrio sp. 10N.222.52.B7
AGTAAACACTTCATCCAATTCGTACTGAAACAGGATCCATATCCAATGTCTAATTCGTTTGTTCTGGTTATTAACTCGGGTAGTTCATCCCTAAAATTTGCTGTAATCGATTCTGTTTCTGGTGAAGCAGTATTAAGTGGCCTAGGGGAGTGTTTTGGTCTTGAAGATGCTCGTATGAGCTGGAAATATCAAGGCGAGAAAACTGAAATTGCCATTCAAGGCGAAGATAACCACCACAAAATTGCCATTGGCAAATTGGTTGGCCTGATGGAAGATCTAGGCTTCACTGCTGATATCGTGGCTATCGGTCACCGTATCG
>NZ_JBFRTU010000012.1:119018-147085 GCF_041474275.1 Vibrio sp. 10N.222.52.B7
GCTATCGGTCACCGTATCGTTCACGGTGGTGAGAAGTTCACTCAAACCGTTCGTATTACTGAAGAAGTAACGAACGAAATTGAAAGCCTATCTGACCTAGCTCCACTTCATAACCCTGCAGGTGCTGTCGGCATTCGTGCTGCGATTGAAGCTTTCCCTTCTCTACCTCAATTTGCTGTATTTGATACGGCTTTCCACCAAACAATGCCACAACGTGCATTCACTGGTGCAATCGCAAAAGAGCTATACACAGACTTCGGCGTACGTCGTTACGGTTTCCACGGTACGAGCCACTACTTCGTTAGCCGTGAAGCTGCGAAGATGGTTAACAAGCCTATCGAAAAATCTAGCTTTATCTCTGTTCACCTAGGTAATGGCGCATCTGTATGTGCAATCAAAGACGGTAACAGTGTTGATACTTCAATGGGCTTCACACCACTTTCTGGCCTAATGATGGGCACACGTTGTGGTGACCTAGACCCAGGCATCATCGAATACCTACTTAAGAAAGGCTGGTCACAAGAGCAAGTATTTAACTCTCTAAACAAGGAGTCTGGCTTCCTTGGCGTGTCTGGTCTTACGAGCGATGCTCGTGGCATCTTAGAAGCAATGGAAGAGGGCCATGAAGGCGCTAAGCTTGCGTTTGAGGTGTTTACTTACCGCGTATCAAAATACATTGCTTCTTACCTTGCAACGCTAGATTCTTTAGACGGCATCATCTTCACTGGTGGTATCGGTGAGAACTCTCTACCAATTCGTCGTGAAATCCTAAACAACCTTAAGATTCTAGGTTTCGTTGAAGATGTAGCAGGTAACGAATCTGCTCGCTTTGGTGCTGAAGGCATCATCGGTAAGTCTGAAATGCTAAACGCATTAGCAATGGTTATCCCAACCAACGAAGAATTCGTGATTGCTCAACAGTCGGTAGAACTACTGTAATTTACTTTAAAAACAGATGGTTAAAAGCGAGCTTAGTGCTCGCTTTTTTTGTGCTCATATGTTGGATAGACCATCGCTAAGTGGCCTTATAGCGAGATAGTCAAAACTCATTCTATTGATTTCGGCAAATCATTTTGTAGCTTCAAACTAGTGATGTTAGGGCTGGCTTGTGATGCCCCAAAAACGCCTAGAATTGAACTTGCAAGGTTTCAGATACAAAAAGTAATAGATGCGACGATCTAGCCCCATCGCCCTCAATGAAATTAAGACTATTGCTTGAATGTAGTGCGCCACTGAATCGGCGATACATGAAAAGCCGATTTAAAGTGCTTTCTGAATACACTGTCAGAGCCAAAACCCGCTTGCTCTGCAACTTGAGGTATCGATAGTTTCGTGGTTTCTAATAGACGTTGGCTAAGCACCAAACGTCGGTTTTGCAGCCATTCACCAAATGTACAGCCATAGGTGGATTTAAACTGGCGTGTGAAGGTACGTTTACTCATCGCACAGCGCTCAGCGACTTCATCTAGTGAGTGACACTGATTAAGGCTCTGCTCCACCAGCTCAATCACAAGGCTAATACTTGTCTCTGTAAGAGGTTTTATGTTGACTGGTGCTGGTATGTATTGCTGCTGTCCACCAGTACGAGATGGCGCAGTCACCATCTTACGTGCGAGATCATTCGCAAGCTCACTACCACACAAACGGCGCACTATATGTAGACAACAATCGAGTGAAGCAGCTACTCCAGCAGAGGTAATGATAGTCTCATGTTCAACAAATAGAGGGTTTGGGTCAAAATCCACCTTAGGAAATTGCTGCTGAAATTGTTCGGAAAACGCCCAATGGCTTGTGGCACGTTTTCCATCGAGAACGCCAGCACATGCAAGTACATAAGACCCGAGGCAGAGTCCTACTAGTAGCTTACCTTTCCCATGATGCTCTATTAGCGCCTCTATAAGTCGCTCACTTGGCTCTGGCAGGTCATTTGGCCAGCTTGGAACAATCACAATATCCGCCTCTTTAATAGCGCTCAAATCTCTATCGATCACCACACCAAATCCAGAGCTTGTTTCAAACTGCAAGCTGTTTTCGCAACAGATTTTCAAGTCAAACCGAGGCGGCTGATCGAAAAAGATATCTTGAAACACCATACAGGGTACAGAGAGATGAAAAGCACTGATGCCTTCAAAGGCTACCATCGTAATTTTAATTAGCTCGGTTGATTTGTTCACAAGTGTCTCGATTTGCGCGAATGTTGACTTTCAAGACAGTATCACAAGAAACTAGAAAGAAGCATACTAAATCTCATAGAGAACATGGCTTGTTAGTGAGTTTAGAGAGGCATTATGAAGATCCACCACCTACGTAGCGCAACATTTATTATTGAATCTGGCGAAAAATTTATCCTTATTGATCCTATGTTGGGGAAAAAAGGCTCTATGCCTCCGTTTTCAGTCATTAAGGCTAAGGCCGCGAAAAATCCAACCGTTGAGATGCCAAGTAATGCCGATGAGCTACTAAACAAGGTTACTCATACCTTAATTACTCACAGTCAAACACTTGGTATCAAGGCATTACAACATGGAGATCACCTAGATCCGGCAGGTGAGACGTTTTTAACAAGTCGTAATATCCCAGTTGCGACACCAGCCAAAGATAAGGCTTACCTAGAAAAATATGACTTAACGGTAAATTGGGGAATTGAAGACTGGCAAACTATCGACTTTCTAGACGGAAAGCTCACCGCGGTTCCGGCTTTGCACGGCCATGGATGGATTCACAAGGTAATGGCTAATGGTGTTGGATTTTTCTTGGAGCTCCCCAATGAGCCTTCTATTTACATTAGCGGTGATACAGTTCTAACCGATGATGTAAAACGAGCGTTGACTGAGTTGAAACCTGATATCACAGTAGTCGCGGCAGGTCGTGCTCGTATGGACGTTGGTCAACCGTTATTGATGTCTATTGATGAGGTCATGGAGTTTATTCGCCTTTCCCCTAATAAGGTGGTTGCGAACCATATGGAGGCACTCAATCACTGTGCAGTGACTCGACCAATTCTTAAAGAAGCAATTGATAAAAACGGTTTGTCAGATAAAGTCCTTATTCCTGCTGATGGTGAGACCTTGGAGTTTTAGATACCTGAACTAATCCGGTGACTCCCGATTTAAGTAAATAGTCTAAATGATTTCTGTCCAGAAACGTTTTTAAAATTGATCAAACTCTATTGTCCTCCGACAACTATGGCTAGATATAGAGCGAGCATAGGGTCAGATAGAGTTTAAAAGTAGGTAGTGGTTAGGGGGGAATTGGTGATCTTAATTACACATCCCTGTGTAACGTATTTTGAATGTCAGCTGGCTTTAAAGAGCTTCATAAATTGACTAAAGCGTGGAATCAGGTTTTGCACAGTCGGCGCATCGGGAATCTCATTTACAAAAATCATAAAGCGCTGTGCTTTACTTTTATCACCTTGAGCAGTCCCTGCTAGTATTGCTTGAGCTAAAATTACATGCTCAGCGGTAACGTCCTTATTCGAAAATTCGTGAATCAACATAGAAAATCCTAACAAGTATAAATACGGATATAATAATACAATATATTGATGTTTATATCGATAGCTTATGGCATTCATCAATGTCAGATTTGTGTAAAAACAAGGTAGTGATGTGCACCATCAATACTGGACAGTGAGCTTAGTGACTTTCCATACTTATGCTAATTCGTGATTTGCTAATACTTGGTTCTTCGAAACTCATTTATGTCCAAACCCGTGTTAATAGGTGCGATTATAATAGCTTGCCAACCAACGAAGAATTCGTGATTGCTCAACAGTCGGTAGAACTTCTGTAATCTGAACTGAAGTCTAAGCAAGAAAAAGACAATCAAAAGCGAGCCCAAGTGGCTCGCTTTTTGTGTCTAGTAAAGATGCGTCTGAATGTTTTAACAGGGGGATAGCCTACAAGGCGATCGTGAAACAGTTTTAGAACAGAGCTTAAATTGCGACTCATCGGGTGATCTGGAAGCGCTAAGGTTATTTAGTCCCTGAGCGGTAGTTTGGATCTGTCCAGCATCGAGGTAACTCTTCCCCTGACATAAACATCAGTTCGGACTTTTTAAACATCTCAGGGTCTTGCTGTTCTTCGCCTGCTTGAAACCGACCTTCGATACTGTCTTGAAATAAGTTGGTTAATTTGGTCATTTCAGTTACATCAACGAGGTCACCGGTTTTTTCTCTTTTAGAAACATTTTTTTGCCCTCAATCTAATCGGTCACCCCTAATTATAATTGCTATTTGGAAAATGAGAGTCTTTTCAATTCCGGCACTTCTTGACTAAGCAGACCCCAGAGCTACGCTTATGATCATCGACAACCCAATCGATGAACAAACTTATCCTCAACAAATAAATGGAGTCGCGATGTCATCTGCCCATATTGCAAACAATCTCAGTGAACTGATTGGCGATACCGATCTTGTTAGAATCAACAGTCTTTCAGAGATATCAGGTTGTGAGATTCTTATTAAGTGCGAACACCAGAACCCGGGTGGTTCGATTAAAGATAGAGCGGCACTTCAGTTAGTTATGGATGCAATAGAAGCCGGTAAGCTTAAGCCGGGAATGACAATCGTTGAAGGTACTGCTGGTAATACGGGAATAGGACTTGCTCTGGTCGCTAAATCCCTTGGTTACAAAATGTTGGTGGTGATGCCAAAAGGGCAGGCACAAGAGAAAGAGCGCATGATCTCGCTTTATAATGCTGAACTGTTATTGGTCGACCCTTGTCCTTTTGCAAACCCTGAACATTTTTACCACACGGCTAAGCGGATTGGTGTCGAAAATGAGAGTTATTGGTGGGCAGATCAGTTTGAAAATCTCAGTAATTATCGAGCGCACTATTTAAATACTGGACCTGAGATCTGGCAGCAAACACAGGGGAATATTGATGCTCTAGTTTCAGTGGTGGGGACGGGTGGAACCATTGCCGGAAACTCACACTATCTATCTGAGCAGCAACCCAATCTCGAAACTTGGTTAGTTGACCCAAATGGGTCCGGCATTTATTCGTTTCTACGTAATGGACACTATCAATCAACGGGAAGTTCGTTCACGGAAGGCATAGGGATCATGCGAACGGTTGAAAATTTCAGGCAGGCAAAAATCAATCGTGCAATCACGCTTCCCGATCAGGATTTGGTGACGATATCCCGCCTTGTTGCGGAACATGACGGTATTCTTCTAGGAAGCAGTTCGTCGTTGAACGTAGCAGGTGCGCTATACGCTGCGGCTAGAATGGGGAAAGGGAAAACCATTGTTACATTTAGCTGTGACCTTGCTGAGCGCTCGTATTCGAAGCTGCACAACGAAACGTTTCTGAAAGAAAAAGAGATACAGCTTAATAAAGAAAACCTCTCTCAACTATGGGCTCGTTATCAAGCCGAAGATGGCAGCATGGTCGTCAACGTATAGTCGCTTTAAGTTAGTAACAGCCAGTGGTCTGCCAGCTCTTTCGTTAGCGCTGAACATCCGGTTAGAGCTAAACATCCGTTAGCACCAAATCCGGCACTATTGCTTGTTATTAGGGTAGTGAATCACATTATGAAATACGGCGTTTCCTTCACCGATATTTTTGTAGGCATGGGTCTGGTTGGCATTGAAGCGAACAGCTTGTCCTGCGCGTAACGTATGCCACTCATCATCAAACATCACGGCCATCTCTCCTGAAATGCATAAGATGTGCTCAGTGACGCCTGCGTTATGTGGGGCGGATTCATGCTGGTAATCGGGTGCTAGGGTGAGTTCGAATATTTCAAATCCTAGTGCTTCCTCAAAAGGAAACAACAAACTGACGAAAAAGCCAATGTTGTATTCCTCATGTCTTAGTTCGTTTGCGTCTCTGAATAAACTCGTCAGTTCACTGTTTGGGCTAGCAGTGATAAAGCTTGAAAGTGACACCTCGAACCCAGAAGCTATTTGCCAGAGCTTAGCGACTGTCGGGCTGGATTCTCCACGTTCAATTTGTCCTAGCATTGCTTTGCTTACGCCAGTTTCTTTCGCTGTTTTGTCTAAGCTCCAGCCTTTTTGTTGGCGAAGGCGTTTCAAATTAACACCAACTTTAATTTCTGTTTGCATATTTTCTCTAAAAGTTTTTACAAATAAGTTGTGCGTTATAGCGCACAGTGCTAGGTTTGGTCTATGGACGTTATAACGCACGCAAGAAGAGATTAACATGACTAAGCTAAAATTTTCTCACGTCAGTACCGGCTTTATCGCTGTTTTCATTGGTTATGCGAGCGCTGCGGCGATTATTTTCCAAGCGGCAATGAGTGCTGGAGCAACCGAAGAACAAGTGGCGTCATGGTTTTGGGCGTTGGGAATTGGCATGGGCGTAACCACAATACTGCTCTCGTTTCATTACAAGAAGCCTGTGGTTACAGCGTGGTCGACGCCTGGAGCGGCGTTGTTAATCACATCGCTTGAAGGGCTGACAATGAATCAGGCTGTAGCCGTGTTTTTGTTCAGTTCGATGTTGATCACGTTAGTTGGATTGGCGGGGATATTTGAGAAAGTCCTAAAACAGATCCCAACATCGATTGCCTCTGCGATGCTCGCGGGGATTCTATTGCAATTCGGTTTGGGTTTGTTCACGTCGCTAATGGAAGAGGCACAAGTCGTAGCGGTCATGCTCGCTGTATTTATTCTGGCGAAAGCGCGGTTAGGAAATTTACTGATCCCAAGCATTTTCATTATCGCACTGGTTATGTGTGTGGGTTTTGGCAAACTCGATGTTAGTCAGGTGACTATGGGATTAACGACCCCAGTGTTCATCACGCCCGATTTTGAGTTCTTTTCGTTGTTCAGTGTCGGTATCCCACTGTTTATAGTGACGATGGCTTCACAGAACTTACCGGGATTTGCGGTTCTAAAAGCGAATGGATACCAAGTCGATTCATCGAAGATCATTACCACCACCGGGGTGACAGGTTTGATTTTCGCGCCGTTTGGTGGCTTTGCGTATAACCTTGCTGCGATTACGGGCGCTATTTGCATGGGCCCGAATGCGGATAGTAATCCAAAGACACGTTACATGGCGGGGATCTGTATGGGCGGGTTTTACTTGTTAGCTGGCGTGATGGGGATGTCATTTGTGTCGCTGTTTAGCGCTGTGCCCTCCGAGATTGTCATTGCGGTTGCTGGCTTAGCGGTGATGCCGACCTTGATGAATTGTTTAGCTGTTTCGATGGCAGACACCCACTATCGAGAGCCTGCACTGCTTACTTTCTTATTCACTGCTTCTGGCACCAATTTACTGGGGATCGGCAGTGCATTTTGGGGTTTGTGCATCGGGTTGTTTTGTTGCTGGTTACACAATTACAAAGCTAAGTCGCGTGGAGCAAGCAAGGCTTCGCAAACTTCGTCGTAATCAAACGACCCAAGATTAGGATCAGGTTCGCTGTGAATTAGAAACATCAGCAAGCTGTTTGAGTAGTAAGCCCAGTCATACTCGTGACTGGGCTTGCTTACAAAGGAATAAAGCTACTTAACTTCGTATCTCAGTAGCACTTCATTATCGAGAACGACATTTGTCGACCAGATAAAGCTTGCGCCAGCACCACTGAATTTTTCGATAAAGTTCATGTACGCTTTTTTATTGTTCACGCCAATATCGTCTTCTGAATATACCGATGCTTGAGGCCAAGATGTTGAATCGAACTCTTGGTTCATCCAGTTGGTTGGTGTTTCCCAATGAGCGGCGTAGGCATCTTGACCTTGGTCAGTTCCTTCCGTGGTGCAGCTTTCAGAAAGACGCTTCCCGTCCACTTCACTCAAACAAGTCAGGTCATAAATCGGTGAGGTATAAAAGGTTTGTGCTTGCCATTCTGGTCCTGTCACGGTTCCGTCACTAAAGCTCGCGATAAAGCCACCATCACCAGCGTGGTATGCCTTTCCGCGGTTATCTTCGCTGCCAAGACCTAGGTTTTCTTCCCAATCAATCACTTTCACGGCAATCGTGTAAGGCTTCTTCACCTTAAATTTTACGATGTTTGAGTTAAACGGTGTGAAAGGAACGGTATCTACCGCGATTAACTTGCCGTTGATATAAAGTTCGAAATAGTTATCGGCAAAAATATAACCTGTTATTTCCTCACCGTCTTGATCCACTATCGCTACAGGTACAGAGCTTTGATCGACTTCGGCTAGGCTACTTGGCGTGGTGTTTGAGCACTCTTCATAAAGATCAAAGGCTTTTGGCCCTGTCGCAAAGTTGTTCTTGGCTGGAACCGTCCAAACCTTTCCTTCGGAGTCCGTAATTTCCCCGACGCCCGCCACTCGGCTACGTCCGTTTGCACACTCAAAGAGATTCGATTCAACGGTGGTCGCCACACCCTGAGTAATACTCGCTGAGCCTTGGTAATCACTGATGTTGCTGACCGAAGGCGTATCTGATGATGGTGAGCAGCCTGTAGCGAGCAAAGCAACCGATGAAAGGGCAAGGGCTTGATATTTTGTGATGAGCATTGATTGGGTATCCGAGAAGGGCTGATTTAAATAAGCGTGGTTCAAAATAAGCGAAGTGCAAGTAAATTAATTGAAAACAAAGCTATTTCAAACAAATCCGAGCTAAGTAGCTAAGTAGCTAAGTAGTTAAGTAAGCCGTGAACTCATAGCTGATAGCTGGAACGACGAAACTAAGCAAGAGCCAAAGCAATTGTGAGGTACCACGCTTATTATTTGATGAGGCATATATTACCCGTACAAATGTAAACAAGCGTAAAGCTGAGTAAGCATGCGCAAAACAGCGCTTTTATAGGATGATCACATCAGCTTGCGCGGAGCTTGAAAAAATACTTAGAACGAAGCGGTTTCAGGTTGTGATTGAGATAGTATTTTGCTACAAAACGCGCATAATCTCGCTATACAACATTTAAAGAAGAATTTACCTATGACTACCTTTCAATACTACTTTCACCAACTGCCTTGCTTCGACTGTAAAAAAACGACAGTAAGTACTGATCTTGGTTGGTTAACGCCTGCGATGAAAGACGATGCTATCGCACAAGTGACAGCAACACTTGCACAAGGCGAGGTCACTCCTGATCTTTCAGCGGACGTGGTTTGTACGAAAGATGAAGCGCGTGAGTATTTACTACTGAACTTCTTCGGTTATTCAGAAGAAGAGCTAGCAAGCGGAATCGAAGCGGATGATGAAAAAGAAGTGGTAGACGAAATCGCAGAGCTAGTAGAAGAAGGTAAAGACACCATCACCTTCGAACATGAGATTGCTCTTCAGTGCTGTGCAGACTGCGATGTTGAAGACGAGTCAAACTAAGCTCTTGTATTAAGAGTATTAAACTAAGTACTCTTATTAAGGTTCATCATGAAGCTATGATGTTCTAATGATGAAAGGCGTTAGCGAATTGAGTTCGCTAACGCCGTTTTTGTCTCTCTGTTTCTTATCTTTAAGCGGCATTCAATCTTAAGATGTTGTGCTTTCTATGATGCCTTGTTTGCTCAGTTGCGAAAGGATCTCAGCGGTCTTCTCTCTGAATAAATCTCTCAGTAGACGCACAGTCGGGGTGATGGATTGACGACTTGGACACACTAACCACAGCTCGGTAGGGGTCGGCTTAAACTCAGGCATAACTTTAACCACTTCGCCTGAAAGCAGATGAGGTGACATGTCTAAACAAGATTTTATTGCCACTCCTTTACCCGCGATACACCAACGTCTTACAAGGTCTGCGTCGTTCGAAGCGCGATTTCCTTTTAGTTTCACTTTATGATCTTGAGTACCATCGTTAAACACCCACTCGTCTTGCAACATGTCATGGAGTTGGTAAAGCAAACCATTGTGCTGCGCTAAGTCACTCGGGTGTTTTGGTGTTCCCATTTCAGCCAAGTAGTCAGGAGCCGCACACAATATCCTCGGCACATCGCATATCTTAAAACCATACATATTGGCATCGGTCGGGGAGCCGTAACGCAGCGCCATATCGACGGAATCTCGGTAGAAGTCGATATTGCTATCGCTGATGCTAGTACGAAGCGTCGCCTTTGGGTATTCAAGCAAGAACTCATCTAACCAAGGTGTGATTAGGTTGCGTCCTAGATCCGATGAAAGCGCAATTCGAATTTCACCATCAAGAATCCCGAGCTCTTCGCGCATGTTGAGCTTCGCTTGCTCCAACATCTTTAAGGCTTGTTCGCATTCCGGTAAATAACGCTCGCCAGCTGAAGAGAGCCTTAGGTGGCGCGTGGTTCTTACAAATAACTCCGCACCTAGTGCCGCTTCAACACGTTTTACCGCTGCACTTGCTGTGGCAGTGCGCATATCAAGGTTGGTGGCTGCAGCGGTGATACTGCGAAACTCCGCCACTTTCAAAATGACCTGTAAATCTTCAAGAAGCATGTTATCTACCTGTATTGAATTATGTTCTAAACATGGCGTTGGGATATTTCCCCATCACAATCTGCAAATGGGTTATCTCTACTTATCGCTTCTAAGTTAGCTTCAAATACTTAATTGTCAAAACTAATTTGATAATAATTCAAATATGAGGCTGTTTTTCATTAGTAATTTTCTCACTATCATTTCCCCATATCGACAACGTAGCGCAGTACACATCGTATGGACGAAGCCTACGATCTAGGGGGATAAGATGACTAAGAAAATCACAATGGGTGTAACGGATTTGTCGTTCCACCGTACGACCGCATCATTGGTTGCCAATGTATTGAAATCCATGGGTTTTGAGGTAGAGCGTATTTTCTCTCCACATCAGGAGAACTTTGAAAAGCTGAAAGCAGGCCAAGTGGATATGCTTTCTTCTGCGTGGTTGCCATCAAGTCACGGTATCTACAAAGCGGGCGTTGAAGAAGTTGAGCCACTTATCGAGCTTGGGCTTCATTATGAACCTTATGCTTTGTGGGGCGTACCAGACTATGTGCCTGAAGAGGCGGTTTCTGAAGTCTCTGATTTATTAAAAGCTGAAGTGGTCGAGAAAATGAACTCGACCATCCAGGGCATCAACCCCGGCGCTGGTATCACACGCTTCTCTATCCAGATGATGAAAGATTATGGCCTGAGCGATGCCGGCTACGAGTTCTTTCCTGGCAGTGAAGACGATTGTTTCAGTGCCTTTGAAAGTGCAGTCGCAAACAAAGAGTGGGTGGTAGTGCCACTGTGGAAACCTCAGTTTTTGCACTATCGTTACGATATTCGTGAGCTCAAAGAGCCTAAAGGCTTACTCGGAATTGTTGATAGAGCGGTACTTCTTTTAAGAGATGATAAGAAGCACCTGTTCAGCGAACAACAGATTCAGAAGTTGGATTCGCTACGTTTCTCGAACGACATCATCGCAGAGCTGGATTACAAAGTTTGCCGTGAAGATAAGACACAAGATCAAGTGACACATGATTGGTTGATTGAGAAAGGCCTGATTTAACCTTTCAGCCGTGGTAGTGCAGTTAGATGTCTGCATTACCCAGATAGCGGTAACACCATTATCAAAAATTATTTGAGAATTATTCAAATATTAGGCGGTTTATCTAGAGTGAGAATTGACTAAGATTAACTCGTCTAATTCAAGGAGAAAGCACAATGTCACTACCATCAAAAATGAAAGCTATCGGATTTACTCAATCACTTGCGATTACAGAACAAGACAGTTTGTTTGAGTTTGAAACGAGTCTGCCAGAACTAAAAAATAATGACTTGCTGGTAAAAGTGAGCGCGACTTCTATCAACCCTGCTGACGCAAAAATTCGTATTCGTAATGCTAAAGACAAAACTCTTGAGCAGCCAAAAGTGCTGGGCTATGACGCCGTCGGTGAAGTTGTTGGTACAGGTGCAGACGTTGAAGGCTTCGAAGTCGGTGACCGTGTGTACTATGCGGGTGACGTAACACGCATAGGTGCTAACGCAGAATACCAAGCTGTGGACTACCGTATTACCGCTAAAGCGCCTAAGAGCCTTTCTGATGAAGCTGCAGCCGTTATGCCACTAGCGACGCTTACGGCATGGGAAGCGTTGTTTGACCGCCTACGTGTTCGTCCTGAAGAGAAAAAGTCTATCCTGATCATTGGTGGAGCGGGCGGCGTTGGTTCAATTACGATTCAACTGGCTAAGCAACTGACCAACCTAAATGTTATCGCAACAGCTTCAAGACCTGAAACTGAGCAGTGGGTAAGAGATATGGGAGCGGACTATGTGGTGAACCACCGTAACCTTGTTGAGTCTGTCCGAGAGCAAGGCATTCAACATGTCGACTACATCTTCAATGTTGCTGATACAAAAGGGCACTGGGATGCGATGGTTGAGTTGATCGCACCGCAAGGCATGATCAGTTCGATTGTTGAATTTGACGGTGGAATTGACTTATCAGCGCTGCAAGGAAAATCAGCAGGCTTTGTTTGGGAGCTGATGTTCACGCGTTCATTGTTTAACACCGAAGATATCCAGAAGCAGCAAGACATCTTATTCCAAGCTGCGAATCTGATTGATTCGGGCCGTATTAAAACGACTTTAACCACGACCCTAAATGGCTTTAGTGTGGATACAATCAAAGATGCACACCAACGCATTGAGAGCAGTGCCTCGATTGGTAAAACTGCCATCAAATACTAATTGCTGATGTTTTAATCCGCCGTTGTTTTGAATTGTTGACGGTTTAAATAGAAGAAGCCCCTGATATCTGATTGCTAGTCAAAAGGTTTCAGGGGCTTTTGTTTGTTTTCAGTTTAGTCAGTTTAGTCAGCTTCTGGTGATGTGATAGGTTTCGATGTTCTGAAGTGAAGCTGTATTAGGTCTAGCTCAAAAGGCGAGGGCTCTTTGTCCGCAATCAAAAAACCGATTTGTTTGATGTCTCGTGACTTAAGTTCCGGCGCATCGCTCAGTAGCCGACCTCTGAACACCGCTTGAAAATCATTGAAGTGGAACACCTTGCTAAACTGTTCTCCCTTTATCGTATCGAAATCGTGTTTGTATTGAATTCGATTGCCGTCCTTCGATGTTGTGAACCTCAGTTGGTAAGTGCGACCATCACCAACGAATACTAGCTCTGCACTGTCTATTTCATGGGCAGGTGATTCAATGGAGCGCTTTACAGAACTGAAACCACCATTATTTTCTAACGATAGCTCGCCCCTAAATCGACTCATATCATCAAGATAAATGAGCTCGCCTGTAGAGATGCCACCCATTACATCGTCGTTGGTCGCTGTCCAATTCTTGTGTTCGTTCGGTTGTATAAAATCAATCATACCTATGCCTGCTACAGATACTTGAGACCATAAAAAGGAGAGGCTGAGTACTAGCCACAAAGGGTGTCTTCGCTTAAGCAATGAAGCCGTTTCGTTCATGATTGTCTCCGTTAGCCGTTAGTCTGTTCGCGTTTTATGGAGAAGGTTCAGTGGCAAGCATACCCATACAATGCTCAATAAATTCAGAGTAATTTGAAGCGTTGCCGTACTCAATTTTTAGCGAACCGTGAAACATCAGCGTCACCGTGACGTCTTTATAGCTTAGCCAACAGGTGTAACCGTCGTAATCATGCCAAGCCGTCATTTCGCCAACTAGATATTTGTTGTCCCGTTGCTCACCGGAAGAGCGAATAAACTCAAATACTCTGAGAAATTCAATAATGGTGATTCTGTTGTCCATGTGTTACTCCCGCTGCGTCATCTTTGAGAATAGGCTGATCTTTGGTGTTTAGATTGCCTACGTCTTTCTTTCATATCCTTACGGCTTACCTCTGTGCCCCGATCACTGAAAGGGTCTTACCTTCTCGATAAACCGCTGTTTTCTAATATTTCATCATCATTCCATACATCTGTTCAATCCAGAGCGAAGCGTGCGTAACAAACTCGAATAACAACGTTAACCCTCAAGATAAAGACGAGCTTAATTTGCGTTTATGGTGGTTAATTAAAATTAGAGTCGATAGGATAAATAGCATCGGAGCCTTGTTATTGGCTGAAATGGAATCTACAGAAAGTGCGTGTCAACATGATAGAAAAACTGAAAAAGGAATGGTTTCTTGTAGGGATGGTGGTGGCTATGGTCGTTGCTGTTTTTACGCCGGATTGGGGCAAATCGGGTGGGGTACTTCATCTCGATACGGTGACTGTTCTCGGCATCGCTTTGGTGTTTTTCTTACACGGTTTGGGTTTGTCTCCCAAAGCCATTCTTGAGGGGCTTTCGAATTGGAAGCTGCATGTTTTTGTACAAAGCGCGACATTCTTAGTTTACCCACTGCTTTGGGTGATATTCGGGCAAGGCTTTGTCGCTTATATGCCAGCAGCTCTGGCCTTTGGTTTCTGTTACCTCTTCGTATTACCGAGTACGATTTCGTCTTCGGTCGCGATGACGGTGATTGGAAAAGGAAACCTACCGGGTGCGATATTCAATGCATCACTTTCTAGTATTTTAGGCGTGTTCATTACGCCTCTACTGATCCAGCTCTTTATGGGGTTGGAAGGTGCAGAGCTAAACCTGATGGAATCGGTGATCTCTATATCTAAAATGCTGCTATTGCCAATGATTGTCGGCCAGTTGATGCGCCCGTTACTTTTTGAACGGACTCAGAAACACAAGTCAGTGGTCAATAAGTTAGATAAATACGTGATACTTCTGATCGTCTACAGTGCTTTCTGTGACTCTATTGAACACGGTATTTGGAGCGACTTTTCACCAATGCTGTTGTTGCTGTCAGCGGTGATTTGTTTAGTGGTATTGATGGTGATGGTACACGGCATTCAATGGAGTGCCCGAAAGGTTGGATTCAATCATCAAGATGAAGTCGCGGCAGTATTCTGTGGTACTAAGAAGACCTTAGCGGCAGGTATTCCTATGGCTAAGGTGATCTTTGCTCACAACCCTAATCTAGGGATGATATTACTACCAATCATGCTTTATCACCCGATTCAGATCTTTTACTGTGCAGTGCTAGCCAACCGTTACGCCAAGGTTGATACACAATCTAGTTAAACTTGTTTGTTGTTACAAGTACAACAGAAAAACGCCTTTCACTTCGCTGTGAAAGGCGTTTGTATTTGAATCTACTTCACTTTAATTAGAGTGCTTGAATCTGTATGAGCAAATGCGTTGTCGTAGATCTCTAAGCCTGTTGTTTGAGAGTACGTCAGCGTATCGTCTGAAATGCTAATGTTCATCGTGAAGCCCGTGGTGGTTGCGTTGTCCGTCATGTATTCGGACTCAGCGATGCCACGCTTAGACGCAACTAACGTCATTGTATCGCCAGCAGGGCCTTCTGCGGTGACACATGTGGTGCGTGGTACGCAGTAAGAGTTGTAGACGACCTGATTTTTTTGGTCGTAGATGAAGTAGCCACGTTGATCGTGGAACTTAGAGTCGTCGGCCTTTCTGAATACTTCTTGTTTGTAGTACAGAGCAACCAGATATTGATCGCTGGCATTGGTTGCATCTGCCGCAACCTCAAACGTCATTACTTCATAGAATGGTGTAACCGCGGGACCACCTGCACCCACTTCTGTGCCTTCTTGGCCTGGAGAAATATCAACGCCGCCAGTTTCGACTGATTTCCATGTGCCGACTAACTTTGCGAGTGGACCAAAATCCATACCATTGATTGTGTTGTGGTCGGCTACTGCTGGAGCCGAGATTACCGCTGCGATACCAAGTGCTAATAATTTTTTCACTTTAACTTCCTTTTTTGTAATTATCTGACCACATTAAAAGTAAGGTTATTGTGAAGCCAATTTATTAACCCAGATCAGTGTTCTTGGTTAATATGAAAGCGATTTGTAACTTGATGTATCAGTCAATAAGAGAATATTAATGCGGCTAAATATTGAACGAATAGCTGTGATTTGTTCATCGAGGTTTAATTCAAAATTGCATTAGTCTGAGCCTTATTAATTTTGCTATTACACATTTCAAATTCTCATGTATGATGTGCGCCCATAATTGTATGACAAATGTGTAATCTTACTTCTGTATGAATAAAGCTGTTAACCACGCCATTTTGCTTTTGGTGCTCGCAAACCTACTTGCGTCTTTTTCAGACGTATCATTGAAGATACTGAATGGCGAAGTCCCTACGTTCCAGTACGTGTTTATCCGTCAGCTATTGAGCGTGATCTTGTTGCTTCCATTTTGGTTAAAGTTACCGAGAGAGACGCGTATGAAAGGCGGTTGCCGAATCAACTTCTTAAGGGCTCAATTTATCTTAGTGGGGAGTGGCTGCGCGATGATCGCCATTACACACCTTACTTTGGCGACAGCAAACGCGATGTTCTACGTTGGACCAATCCTTATGCTGCCTTTGTCGATCGTGCTGTTGAAAGAAAGGCCGACATCTTCAAAAGTGATCGCGACCCTGATTGGTTTTGTGGGCGTATTAATCGTGTTACGCCCTGAACAATTTCATTGGGCGGCGATTGCTGGGCTAGGCAGTGCGCTTGCGATGGGCGTGGGTAATATCTTGATTAAACGCTTGAATGCAGAGCAACACATCATCTCAACTCTGTTCTGGACCAGCATTATGACTCTGCCACTTGCACTGGCATTAGCGCTGCCAACTTGGTCTGCGCTCGAATGGCGTCATGTTGGTTGGATCATGGCAATCAACTTGTTCGTACTTGGATACCATGCGCTTGTGGTGGTGGCTTACAAAAAAGCACCGGCCAACCAGATTGCGCTCGCCGAATATTCTGGGTTGGTGTTCGTAACATTGTTTGGTGTTATGTGGTTCGATGAGATTCCAGACATCCTGACGCTGGTGGGCATTAGTCTCATCGTTATTCCAATGATGCCGATTAAATGGAAGAAGGTTTTCAAGTGGAGAGACCGAGCCGCTTTAGAAGTTGAGGTTACTCCGCCTAAACCATAGCGGCTTGTCTCTCAGTCATTCTGGATTCCAAATAAACCACATCAGGGAAGGTCGTCTAAACTTAGGGTTTGTATCGCTTCAAAATACGACAATTTGGGCTCTAAAAACGTTCTCGAAATAAATGCAAATTAGTGCTTTACCTCAACTTAACTTGAGGTATTAGGATATGCAACGTTGCTTACGAGAATACTTTAAGGAGAGAAGAATGATCCAACTTGAACATGTGAATTTAGTGGTAAAAGATATCCCAGAAATGCTGGCTTTCTATAAAGCGGCGTTCCCTCATTGGTATGTCCGTGATGAGGGAAAAGGGGAGTGGTCAGGTAAGCCACGTAACTGGCTGCATTTTGGCGACGAGTACCAATACATAGCAATAAGTGATCACGGTGAAGGTGAAAATAGAGATTTGGCTGGGCATTCTGTTGGTCTCGCACACTTCGCTTATGTGACCAATAATATCGAAAGTGTCACTCAACGCCTTGTTGATGCGGGCTTTCCAATTGCCAAACCCGGTGCCGAAGAACCTTATCGAAAAAATGTCTACTTTGTGGATCCTGCAGGCTTTGAGATCGAGTTTGTTGAGTATTTGAGTGATGATCCTAAGTTACGAAATGCCACGAGTTAGTTACGTAATACGCCGCTTTGTTAAAGTTGGTTAGCTGAATGAAAGCGCGCTAGAGAGCATTTATAGAAAAGGGCATTGTGGAATAATCCGCAATGCCCTTTTTAGGTCTATGCAATAGCTGATTATTTAGCTGATGTTTAGCTCAGTTGTTGGGTTGTTTATTTAGCCTTAAAAGGCACCAACAGTTGTTTGCCAAACACATTAATCAGCGCGCCAGTCACAATCAGGCCACCGCCTAGATAAGTCCAAATTGATGGAATCTCATTGAAGATCCACACGCCTAACAGTGCTGAGAATACGATCTGAACGTAAGAGTAAGCTGAAGCCTTGCCTGCTGCTTGGGTTTGCATCGCTTTGGTCAAACCGTATTGGCCTATCTGAGTGAAAATACCGACTAACACGAGCATCACGGTTAAGAATAGACTTGGCCATACAAAGTCGTTCCAAATAAGGACTGTCGATATTGGCAGAGCAACCAGTGGGAAGTAGAAGATGATGACAGAGCTGTCTTCCGTCTGGCTCAGCTTTCTCACAATCACATAAGCAATTGAGCTACCAAACGCACCACATAACGCCACCATAATGCTGAATAGCGGTAACTCGCTGCTCGCGCCGCTGTTCATGCTTGGTTGAACCATCACCAATAATCCCGCTAGGCAGAATGCAATGCAGATCATGGTCGATTTCTGGACGCGTTCTTTCAGGAACAACACACCGAGCAACGCGGTAAAGACCGGATGTACGTATTGTAGAATGGTCGCTTCTGCTAACGGAAGAGTGGTTACAGCGTAGTAAACACACATCAGTGCTGCAGTACCTACTGCGCCACGAACAAACAACAAAGGTTTGTTATTACCCCAGATCGAAATGCCTTTTCGTTTTACGTCGATGTAGCTGATGATCAAAGACACCAACGCTCTTGCTGCAACGATTTCGAATACAGGAATGCCATAATTGCTGATGTATTTCACACAAGCTGACATCAGTGCGAATCCAAAAGCGGAGAGGATCATGAATCGAACCCCAACAGGGATTTGTGAAAAAGAGAAAGAAGACATAAAAATATCAATCGGTTGAGGGAACAGGAATCATAACTTAGTTTAGAAGAGCCGACCAAAGTCTTTGTCCTGTTCTATTACACCAAACCATTGATATTGCTGTGCGAGTACTTTCAGCAACTCGATCTCTTTTGTTGTCTCTTCTCTAAGCCATTCAATAAGGTCGTTGATGATAGGCGTGTGACTACGCTGGTGCATGAAGTAAGTCCAAGCACTGTGTTGGATTTTTGCATTTCTAGGGCAGTACAAGAAGCCTCGTTGGAGATCTTGTTGAACTAACAACAGATCCGTGACCGTAACCCCTTCACCGGATAGACAGGCACTGAGCGCCATATCTAAAGACAAGAAGCTGGTATTTCTGACAGGTTTCTTTGGTGGGAATTCAACATCGGCCAGCCACACTTTCCAGTCGTGATGATCTAAGGTTGGATGCAGCCTTGGCAAGGTTAAGATTGAATCAAGGTCGGTGTCTTTGGTGGTTAAACTAGTAGAGCAAACCGGCGCCATGAACTCTTCACGCAAGAAGGTAATGTCAGGTGCCTTGTCATAGCGTTTTTTGAAACGCGTGTGGAAGATCAGTAGATCATACTCACTACTATTAATCGATTCGTCTTCCTCAATCACAGGAACAATGACTATCTCATGATCTTGATAACGCTCGTTTAATTCCCGAACTTTGGAGATCAATACTCGCGTCGCGAAACTCAGAGTCGCTTTGATCACGATACGCTTCTGCTTGGGCTCACTCCAAGAGGCGATAACAGCTTCGATATTACCGTAGCTTTCTCGCAAAGCCACATACAAATCATGACCTTGTACCGTTAATTCTATGGCTCGATGCTTACGAATAACCAGTGATGCGTTTAACTCATCTTCAAGCTGTTTGATCTGTCGGCTGATCGCACTTTGTGTCACATGCAGCTCTTCGGCAGCCAGAGTAAAGCTCATCAGCCTTGCGGCAGCTTCAAAGGCTTTTAAGCCATTATGTGATGATGGCAAGCTAGGATATGGGGTCATAATTCGTTCGCATGAGTTTATGGAATGTTAGAGTCGCAAATTTATCAATTGAACGCCAGCCTCATCGATCGTATTTTGGGCGAAATTAACTGAGGCGCTCATGAAAAAAATACTCACTCTTGCATTCCCTTTGATCATTTCACAGCTGATCTCTATGGCTTTAGTCCTTACTGATGTTTGGATGATGTCGCGTATCAGTGTGTCAGCCCTTGCGGCTGGTGGCTTAGGTGCCTCAATCTACTTTTTCATCTTCATTATTGCGAGCAGCACCGTGGGTTGTGTCGCGAATTTGATTGCGATCGCTTATGGTCAGCGAGTAGCTCGCCCTGAGTTTGGTAATACTCAAATTAGATTGGCGGTGAAAGGCGCAACCATGTTGGCATTCGTGCTCAGCGTGACCTTAATGGCCAGCTTCTGGTTTGCTCCGTTGGTATTAGAAGCAGCCAAACAGCCACCAGAAGTGATCACTTTAGCCATGGAATATGTCCATGCTTTGAAGTGGGTAATGTTGCCTTCGCTTATCTTGTTGGTACTTCGTGGCTTAACCAGTGCGTTTGGCAACGTGCGCTCCATTCTTGTGATGTCGATTATCACCGTAATTCTGAATGTGCCAGTGAGCTACTTTCTCACCTTCCAATTAGACATGGGCTTAACAGGTTTAGGGCTTGGTACGGCTATCGCGGCATTTATCGTGATGGTTGGATATACGGTTTGGGTATTTAAGCGTGACGAGTTTAAGCAGTTCGCCCCTTGGCTAAATACAGAAGAGTATTCAATCAAGTTGATGAGCCCATTGTTGTTGATGGGTCTACCTATCGGCTTGGCTGCTTTACTTGAGCATGGCTTGATTTACGGTGGCACCTTGATGGCGGGCACGATCGGTATTGCTTCGTTAGCCTTGCACCAAATCTTGCTGCAATGTTTAAGCTTTACTTGGAACTTCAACTTCGGTTTCTCGCAAGCTGCCGCAATTTTAGTAGGCCGTGATTATGGCGCGGGCAACTACGAAGGCATCAAAAGAACCTCGATTCAAAGCTTTATATTGGTGTCGGTGTTGAGTGTGGCGTTGTCGGCCGTGTTCATTATATGGCCTGAGATGATCGCTTCTATCTTCAAGTTAGACGATGGCACGGGTGCAATGACTTCACTACTGGCTTCTGTGATTTGGGTCGTTGCTTTGTGCTTTATTGTTGATGCTTGGCAGCTACTGGCGATTAACCTGCTAAGAGGCATGAAGATTGTCTCTATGCCAACCGTGATGACTGCCATCGGTTACTGGGTATTTGGCTTGCCTGCGGCTTGGTATTTGATGCCTAAGTTCGAATTGGCAGGGATTTGGGGCGGAATCGGTGTTGGCTTAGGCGTGACAGGTATTCTGCTGCTTATCCAATTGATGCGTGTCATTCAAAAGAACAACCAATCTCCAGATTTGTCGAATCATGCTTATACGTGATTTGCTTGTGATGCTCGCCTTTACCATGGAACCTTGAACGATAAACGTTGTATTGCTGACCGAGAACTATCAATTAGCAACAATGACCTATAAGCCCTAAATTGCGTACTTCGTAATTTAGACCTTGGTCTTACAGAAACCGAGCTAAAAGGTGACTAGAATGATTTGAGTTGCTCACCGTTTTATCAAGGAATACACAAATGGAAGTTGGATTGTTCTGGGCTGAAAAAGGAATGTTAGTGCTTGGCGCACTGTTTGTTTTGACGAGCATGATGCAGTACGGAAGACGCAGTAGCGATTGGAAAGGCGTGATTACGATGTTCTACAAGCGTATCCCAATGAACATCGCCGAATACAAATGGTATCGCCTGGGGATCGCGTTGTTGGTATTTGCTGTGATCATACGTTTCGCATTACTGATTTTATGGCCTTCATATCAGTTCTAGTTCTCTTGCATTAGCTTTGTTGGATAGCTCTCTATCATGGCTACATAAAGCCGTTCAATGAATGAGTCAGTCGAGCCTTAATAAACCCGCTTGTTAAGGCTGCTGTTAAATATAATAGTGCTATTACTCAACAGCAAGGATTGGCTATTACCTTTGTAGCATATTGTTTTTCATGAAGAATAATGCGAAATAATAGCTTACCCACCTGTTTCATCATTCTTACTAATAATCTGCACATAAATCCATTCACCCCGTACCTGATACCATAATGTTCTGTTACACTCGGTCGAATTAGCTTTAATTTGTCAGTGGTGCATTTATGTCGTTCCCAGTTCTTATATGTGATGATTCTGCGTTAGCAAGGAAGCAGATGGCTCGATCACTGCCTAGTTCTCTAAATGCCGATATAACTTTTGCTGTTCATGGGCTTAACGCACTTGAAGAGCTCGCTAAAAACCAGTTTAAACTGATGTTCCTTGATCTCACCATGCCGGAATTAGATGGCTATGGCACATTGGAAGAGATGCAACGTTTAGGTGACACTACACCCGTTGTGGTTGTTTCTGGTGATATCCAACCAAAAGCGCAGCAGAAGGTCATGGACCTTGGTGCTAAAGCGTTTTTGAAAAAGCCGATTGATAAAGAAGCGTTAAAAGCGATTCTACGTGAGCATGTTGAGCCACCAAAACAGCCTCAACTTATTACGCCAGCACCGCTAGAGCTACCGATTCTGCGCCGACGTGACATCTATATGGAAGTTGCGAACGTTGCGATAGGCCGTGCAGCCGATGCATTGGCGCGCCATTTTAATGTATTCGTTCACTTACCATTACCGAACGTGAACATCTTCGAAGTGAGCGAATTGCACATGGCACTTCGTGACTTGGCTGACAATGACCAAGTGTCGGGTGTTTGCCAAGGCTTTAGTGGAGAAGGCATTGCAGGTGAAGCATTAGTCTTGTTGAGTGATTCCAGTGTGAGCGATCTTAAGAAGCTCATGAAGGTGCCAACAGAAAGCGAGCAGCTAGAAGAATTAGAGTTGTTGATGGATGTATCGAACATCTTAGTCGGCTCTTTCTTGAATGGGTTAGGGGAGCAATCAGAAGTTCGTTTCTTCCAGAGCTCTCCTGTGCTGCTAGGTCAACACATCTCGATTGATTCGGTGATTGAAAATACCAGCGGCTCATTTAAAAAGACCATGACGTTCGAAGTCAGCTACAACATCGACGGCACGTCCATCCGTTGTGACCTTCTATTTATGTTTGTTGATGAGTCTCTGCCTCTTCTAGATAACAAATTGGCCTACCTAATGGAGGAGTTTTAATATGTTGAATCTTCCTGCTGAATTTGAACAGTTCCACTGGATGGTAGACATGGTTCAAAACGTCGATATGGGGCTGGTGGTCATTAACCGTGACTTTCAGGTACAAGTTTGGAATGGCTTCATGACGCACCATAGCGGTAAGCAATCGCATGATGCGATCGGTAAGTCGATCTTTGAGTTATTCCCTGAAATTCCTGAAGAGTGGTTTAGGCTTAAAACAAAACCGGTTTATGACCTAGGCTGCCGTAGCTTCATAACGTGGCAACAAAGGCCTTATCTGTTTAAGTGCCGAAACGTGAGGCCAGTAACTCAGCAAGCCGACTTTATGTATCAGAACGTCACGCTTAACCCGATGCGTTCTCCAACTGGGCAAGTGACATCCTTGTTCTTGTCGATTCAAGATGCGACTGCTGAAGCTCTGATGTCTCAGAAAAAGGCTTGACGTACCTTAAGGTGAAAATTGAATCGCCTTATAAGAGCACTCTGAAAACCAAATAAAAATGGCCAAGGTTAATCCCCTTGGCCATTTTTGTATCTGATCCTGTAGTAATGAGTTCGAACTAAAGAAAGGCGTTCCGTGTTCGTTAACTTTAGTCGAGTTGTTGTTAGGCTCTATCAACAGCGGCTTGTATCCGCTGGGTTCTCATAAATAAGCGCATCTAACCTGCCATATTTTGTGGACTTTACCCCGCTCATCCAAGTTTCGAACGTGCTAATCGATCTTGCCTTTGTACTTTATAAATTTCAGGGCTAATGAAAGAGGGCTGAGATCGGCACTCGAAGCGAAAAAAGTCAGAAAAAAATGAAATTATTTAAGAAAAAACGCGTTTTTTGATTCAAGAAAAGTGTGATTTTTATGTGATTAAAGGGCACTTTTTTCACAAATTTGCCTTATCGAAGATTTTTTCGCCGAATTTGCAAGGGAAACGTTTGCGCAATAAACCGACAGCGTTTGCGTGAATATGTTGTTAAGTTATTAATTACTATGAATTTAGTAGGAAATGACGGGCAGGAAGCTTTTACCAGATATGGAATCTTTGAGAGGATAGCACAAAAAAAAATGAAATATCAGACTTGCTGTTAGTAAATCACAGCCTATAATGCTGAAAACCGGAGCGTCTGCCAACGCTCCGGTTTTTTTGTGTCCGAAACTCAGTAAAGCGTCTGCCAACGCTTACCGAAAACGCACGACACGTAATATGATTACAGGACAAATTATCATGCGTATCGAACAAGAACTTAAGTTAGGTTTCAAAGATGTACTCTTCCGTCCGAAGCGTTCTACCCTTAAAAGCCGTTCTCAAGTTGAATTAACCCGCGATTTTACATTCAAGCATAGCGGTCGTCAATGGTCTGGTACTCCAGTAATTGCAGCGAACATGGATTCGGTAGCAAGCTTTGAAATGGCAGCTGCTCTAGCAGAGCACGGTGTTATGACTGCAGTACACAAGCACTACACAGTAGATCAGTGGGCTGAGTTCGCAAAAACAGCAGACAAGAAAACGCTGAACAACGTATTTGTTTCAACAGGTACTTCTGAAGCTGAGTTTGAGAAAACTAAGCAAATCATGGCGCTTAGCGACGAATTCGTATTTATCTGTATTGATATCGCTAACGGCTACTCAGAGCACCTAGTTGAGTATGTACAAAAAGTACGTGCTGAATTCCCGACTAAAGTTATCTCTGCTGGTAACGTTGTAACGGGTGACATGGTTGAAGAGCTAATCCTAGCTGGCGCAGACATCGTTAAGGTTGGTATCGGCCCTGGTTCTGTTTGTACTACACGTGTTAAAACAGGCGTAGGTTACCCTCAACTTTCTGCAATCATCGAGTGTGGCGATGCAGCACACGGCCTTGGCGGCATGATCATCGGTGACGGTGGCTGTTCATGTGCGGGTGACGTATCTAAAGCGTTCGGCGGCGGTGCTGACTTCGTAATGCTAGGCGGCATGCTAGCAGGTCACTCTGAGTCAGGCGGTGAAGTAGTAGAGCAAGACGGTAAGCAATACATGAAGTTCTACGGCATGTCTTCACAGTCGGCTATGGACAAGCACTCAGGTGGTGTTGCTAAGTACCGTGCTGCGGAAGGTAAAACTGTTTTACTTCCATACCGTGGTTCTGTTCACAATACAATTTCTGACATCCTTGGTGGTGTACGTTCAACTTGTACATACGTAGGCGCAGCAAAGCTTAAAGAGCTAACTAAGCGTACGACTTTCATCCGTGTACAAGAGCAAGAGAACAACGTATTCGGTAAAGAGTAATCTGAACGAGTTCGAATAGTTTGAAGATCAAGAGCCGCTTTTTAGCGGCTCTTTTTTTTGTCTAGGGACAAAAGCTACGATTGTTGTGCTACTAGAGTTGCTGGAAATCGGTAGTATTGTTTGAACTCGGCTTTATGTTTGGCCAACCGGATAAGCCTTTTATTCGTTGCGTGCTGCCACTTGGTTTCAAGCTACCAGGTATCAAAGAAGGTGAAAGCCGATACCAACAACGCAAAGGCGTTTATCAGTTGGTCGACCAGAAAGGCAACTTTGAACGTAAGACAGACCAAGCTGACAAGCTTGAATGCCTAACTCAACAAATCAAAGAGCTAGAAAATCGAATCGCTGAAATTGATGGGAACCACACCGAAACCGTCAAAGGCAATAGAACCATAAAAGCTAAGAATATTACCGAAGACGCTGGCACCATCAAGTCCAATGGCGGAAAAGGCGTTTGCACTGGCACAGGCATTTGCCCCTTCATGGGAAAACCGCATGTCGATGTATCATCCACAGTTTATGCAGGGAAGTAACAATGGCAATAAGCAAAGTATCATTAAAGCAAAAGATAGAAACAGAATTGAAAGCCCAGGGCTTTGTGCTCGATGGTCAATTCGCAATGGCTGGCATGATGGCTGAAGCCATAGCAAATGCAGTAGTCGATGAAATAACTGCAAATGCGATGGTTGTTGTTGATAAGGGGTGTTCAGCTGGTAGTTATAAAGTTATTTGACAACTCGTGGTTGGAATGTGATTTGTTTAAAGTGAGGTATTTCAAAATACTTACCGCTTTGCTGTTTTACAACCCCTTCACTAACTAACCAGTATTGTTTTTTTTTGAATGTGTTAAAAGATAGCTTATCTCCCGCAGCCTTCAAATTTCCTTCTAATAGTAAATGTGAAAATAATATTGGAGAGATTTCATCAAGTCTAAATAAGCGCTCTTCATTAATAATGCATGTTGACTTTATTAAATCAATCTCTGTTTTAAGATTATGATAGTCATCTAGTTGACATTCCTTAGATAAAAGAATGGAGAGTGTTTTATAGATGACATCAGATTCAACTTTATAATGCGAGCAACCATAAGTGGCGTGTTTTATCGCTCTAAAAATATCGGTTTGAGGTCGAACAAATTCGTACCAACATGCAGATAACTGAGTCGTACAACCCTCTACGCTATTATGCCATTTGAAATTGATTTTCTTATTTTTGGGGATATTTGCAGTGAATAAATCGAAGAAGGTAATTCTCTGACAAAATTCATACAATGTATCAGATAGTTCGTTATGAGCTACTTGAGCTGCAGCTTTATGATGTGCAGATGTGATTTCATTCTGAAGTATGTATATACTATCATATGTGGTTCTAATACTTTTAAAAATCAAGCTATTATTCACATTTTCAGCTGATAGGGATGTGTTAATTTTATCTATGAGTCTTTGTGTAATATGCTCGTACTTTGTATAGGCAATTTCAGAGTGCTTATCTTCTTTGTCTTTACGATTGCTTTTTATATTTTGAAAAATTAAAAACGCTAATGTTAAAACCGTGCCGAGAGCAGCAAACACACTTGCACCAGCGTTTACTGTTTCTGATGATAGAAGATTATCTTGTGTTTTAATTAATTCGTTAGATGGTAAAACTAATTTATTTACGATGGTAATGGCAGCACCTGAGATAGGTAAAGATGGTTTAGCTAGAGCATCTGTAATATCCTTAGTAAGCATGCTAGGATTTACTTCTGGAAAACTTGAATCTTTTGTTGAGTTTGTTTTTATTCCAAGGAAAATAATAATCAAAATACCGACGATAAATATTGAGATAGATGAACGTTGAGAGTTATCATCTTTTTTTTGGTTTGATAAATATTGAAAGGTTGTTAGTAGCAAAGCCGCTAATGCAATAATTGCAGCGAACCACATAGCCCAATTTCCAAATTCAGTCGAATTGAATGAATAGATATTTCCGGATAATAATAAAGTAAGAATACTGAGAACTGCGATACTTATGGAACCACAAATCAGTGATATGGCCTTAGAGCTTCTATTCATGAGCTAGTTTTCTATGTTTTAGGATAGCAGATTTTAATTGTGTGTTTTGAATAAGTATTTCATCGGCTCTTACTCGTTCTTCGTGGTTTTTCAGTTGTTCACGCTTTAATTCCGATGATAAAAAATCTATTTGTTGTTGTTGAATTAGTATTTTATTTTGAGCATTGTTCAACAAAGTAGATACTTGCGTATCAAATTTTGTTTCGAGAGTTGAAATATTTATTTTTGACTTAGAGGTGCATGTACCTAACTGAAGCTTTAAATTTTGTATTTCTAGATCTTGTTTTTTAGCTTGGTGTTGTGTGTATGGTTTGATTATAAAGTACGCAATCATTACACTAAATAAAATCCCGATAAGGATAGTGCCGATAGCCAAGAAAGCTAATTCTTTAGTGGTATCAGTAGTAGAGTATCTGTCTGTGTTTTCCATGTTTTTCGCTCAATCAAAATTACATGCGCATTCTACACGATATGCAACGTTATTAAACGTTTGACACCGATCTTCTACATCGTTGACCTGTAACGGCACTGGCAAAATCCAGTGTCGGGATTGAGACCCCGCTTTATTCTTCCGGCGCATAGACGCCAGCATTTTGCTGGTTTTTTTATGTGCGGCTTCGGCACGCTGTTTCGTAAGTGCGGTAGTACTAACCTTGTTCAGTTCATCACCCGAAGATTAGTACCTTTGTGTGGTGATATAAAAATCACGTACGGAGGCCGTCATGCTAATCTTACAATCCTTTCTAAAGACATTCGCACACTCGATAATTTGTATTCTCTAAACGATCTGCACAAAGCGAGTGGTGGACACAATCGACATCGTCCAGGTATTTTTATTAAGAATCAGCAAACTCAAGAACTGGTAAATGAAATTGAGCAAAGCAGTAATTCCTGCTCAGAAATGTGTTTGAGAGGTGTGGCTAGTTACGAATATCGAACTTTTGTACCAAAATATCAACAACTTATGATTTTTTAACATAATTTCAACATAAAGAGCCGCTTTTTAGCGG
>NZ_JBFRTU010000013.1:0-292 GCF_041474275.1 Vibrio sp. 10N.222.52.B7
TCTTGTAGCGACCTTTGGTACTCGGGTCACCAATTGCAATGGTGTAAATCTTTACGCCATATTTGGCGGCGATTTCGGCGGCTTTTACCGGAGGCATTTTCGAGCTTGTGTCATCACCATCGGTTAGCAGAATCATCACTCTTTGGAGGCTCTGTTCTTGTTCGAATACGGCAATTGATAAGCCAATTGCATCTCCAAAA
This sequence comes from Vibrio sp. 10N.222.52.B7, assembly GCF_041474275.1. NCBI lineage: Bacteria > Pseudomonadati > Pseudomonadota > Gammaproteobacteria > Vibrionales > Vibrionaceae > Vibrio > Vibrio sp. 10N.222.52.B7. The sequence continues at coordinate 201 of NZ_JBFRTU010000013.1, forward strand.
GCAGTTTGAAATCCAGCGTAGCCAAGCTCAACGTCTTCAAGTAGCGATTGCCACACGTCAATATCTTCCGTAAAGGGTGCTTGAACATACGC
>NZ_JBFRTU010000014.1:0-89578 GCF_041474275.1 Vibrio sp. 10N.222.52.B7
AATTTTCCGGATTGGTATAATATACGCCATTAGCAAAGCCGCGGATTCTCCTACTTACCAAAACAGCGCGTGTTGGGAGTCTAAACCTCCAACCTTTCCATATACTAAGCCTCAGCAGAAATACTGGGGCTTTTTTGTATCTGCTGCTTCTACGAAGTAATGTTGGGATAACTAGGCGCTCCTAGCTCACCTGCGTGCTCGAATCTCCGGAGTGCCTACTCATTCCAGCCTTGCCATATTTAAGACTCTAGTCTGCACGTCTCGGCAGAAATGCTAGCGCTTTTTATTCCTGTCATTTTTACAAGTATCACTTGAAGTACCATGTGTTCCTTTAGCTATCTCTATCGAACACTGATTTAGTGCAGCCTTGCTGTATTTAATGACTTAGTTCAAAGCTAAAGCTTTCTGTTCACCACTCATCTAGCTCCGTAGTCCTGTTAATAACTAACGCTATTCTAGCGAGACGTTGAGTCCCGTTATTTTTGTTTCCAGGTGAAAGGTGAAGCCTTTCGATTGAAGCTTATATAACTTGAGAGTGGGTTATTGGGTAGACTAGCGAGTGGGCAGAAGAACTAATTCTCTGTATGACTTAAGCTCCTTAAAGAGTTCTGTCCACCCACATTAAGGCTTTCGATTACTCAAATATTAGCGGTATCAAATATCGATATGAGCTCTATGTTCCACGCATATCTTTCAGCGATAGCTCCAGTATGGGAATTGGTGAGTTTGACTTTCATTGGGTATAAAAAAGGCCACCTAAAGTAGGCGGCTTTGGTTGATCTATCTAGGTGTTAATCTAGCTCTTTCTCTGCTTGTTTTGCTTTCTCTATCATAGGAGTGATTGTTGAGCCTTGAACTAGAATAGAGAACACAACAACGGCGTATGTCATGACAAGGATTATCTCTTTTACATCTATTGCTTTGTCTTCAATTACCCAGATACCTGAAGGGATCGAAAGTGCCATGGCTAATGCTAAGCCACCGCGTAAGCCACCCCAAGTTAGAATCTTAATCGACCACGGGTTGTAAGTTCTAAAGCGTTTAAATCCGATGTAAGACAAGAAAACACTCAAGTAACGTGCACTCAATACTAGAGGGACTGCGAACGCCATTAAGATCCAGTCTTCTTGGTGGAATTTGAATAACAGCATCGACATACCAATTAGTAGGAATAATACGCCGTTTAAGAATTCATCTATCAACTCCCAGAAATGATCTAGGTGATCTTCACTCTCTTTCGAGAATCCGATAAAGCGAGTCCAGTTACCAATCATGATACCTGATACCACCATCGCTAATGGGCCTGATACATGTAGAACTTCAGCAAACGCATAACCAGCAGTTGGGATGCCGATGGTTAATAGCAACTCCATCGAGTGGTCATCGGTATTGCTGATTAGGTAGTGGAATACAAGACCTAAAACAAAACCATAGACAATGCCGCCAATCGCCTCTTGAACGAATAGCATGGTCACACTACCGACGGTTGGCGCTTCTGTGCCGAATGCGATAGTAAATAGGGTTACGAAGATAACTAAGCCAAAACCATCGTTGAATAGAGATTCTCCCTCGATTTGAGTAGAGATTCTTCTGGGAGCGTCGAGTTTCTTTACTATTGCTAGCACGGCGATGGGATCGGTTGGAGAGATTAGCGAGCCAAAGAGTAGGCAGTAAATCAGATCAAATTGAATACCGATGAACTGGCAAAACCCGTACAGCACAAAACCGATAAAGAATGTTGAAAACAGCGTAGCACCTAACGCGAGTACTGTTATTTCCCATTTCTGGTCTTTTAGGTTTGGTAATTTGATTCCCAAACCGCCTGCAAATAGTAAGAATCCTAATATCCCTTTTAGAAGGAAATCTTCAAAATTGATACTGGCAACGGTCTCTGAGGCAATGTCTGCCAATTGGAACCAATTATTTTGTCCCGCAATGATAATCAATAGAGATAACATCATTGAGCCAGCTGTGATGGCGATGGTTGTCTGCATTTTACCAATTTTTGTATTCACGAAAGCAATAAGCATGGCTGCAGCGGACAAGAAGCATAAGGTGTAATAGACCGACATTGGGATTCCAACATGTAACAAAGTATGAATATGAATTTTCGTTGTCTCATGCTCAAATAGCAAACATTTTTTTGTCATGACTCAGTAATCAATTTCCTTTTTTAGACGTCTAGACTCCTTTTTAATGTGTGATAGGATGGAGGGATAATTAAAGGAATGAGGTTGTACCGTGGGAAGTAATGTAAGGCAAAAGATTGACGCTCTGTTGAAGCAACGAATTTTACTGATTGATGGTGGCATGGGCACCATGATTCAGGATTATAAATTGGAAGAGCAAGACTATCGTGGTGAACGCTTTGCTGATTGGCACAGTGACTTAAAGGGCAACAATGACCTTTTAGTTCTTACACAGCCTAAGCTTATCAAAGATATCCATTCAGAATACTTGGAAGCTGGGGCTGACATCCTCGAAACCAATACCTTTAACGCTACAACCATCGCTATGGCCGACTATGATATGGAAAGCCTTAGTGAAGAGATTAACTTTGCTGCTGCCAAGCTTGCTCGTGAAGCAGCTGATGAATGGACTGCAAAGACCCCAGATAAACCTCGCTTCGTCGCGGGTGTATTAGGTCCAACCAACCGAACTTGTTCTATCTCGCCTGATGTAAACGATCCAGGTTACCGTAATGTTAGCTTTGACGAACTGGTTGAAGCCTATTCTGAATCGACTCGCGCGCTCATTAAGGGCGGTTCAGATTTAATTCTTATTGAAACTATCTTTGATACGTTAAACGCGAAAGCGTGTGCCTTTGCCGTTGAATCTGTTTTTGAAGAGGTGGGTATTGCTCTTCCAGTGATGATTTCCGGTACCATCACTGACGCATCAGGTCGTACCCTTTCAGGACAGACGACAGAAGCATTCTACAACGCCCTTCGTCATGTAAAACCAATCTCATTTGGATTGAACTGTGCATTGGGCCCTGATGAACTGCGTGAGTATGTCGGTGAGATGTCTCGTATCTCAGAGTGCAATGTTTCTGCTCACCCTAATGCGGGTTTGCCTAATGCATTTGGTGAGTATGACCTTTCTCCTGAGGATATGGCTGAACATGTTAAAGAGTGGGCTGAAAGTGGCTTCTTGAACCTAATTGGTGGGTGTTGTGGTACTACTCCAGAGCATATCCGTCAAATGGCTGAGGCCGTTGAAGGTGTAACGCCGCGTCAATTGCCAGACTTACCAGTTTCTTGTCGTCTTTCGGGACTAGAGCCACTGACGATAGCTAAAGAATCTTTGTTCGTGAATGTAGGTGAGCGGACCAATGTCACTGGTTCTGCGCGTTTCAAGCGTTTGATCAAAGAAGAGCTTTACGACGAAGCCTTGAGTGTTGCTCGCGAGCAAGTCGAAAATGGCGCTCAGATTATCGATATCAACATGGATGAAGGGATGCTAGACGCCGAGGCGTGTATGGTTAAATTCCTGAATCTATGTGCTTCAGAACCTGAAATCTCGAAAGTACCTGTTATGGTCGATTCTTCTAAGTGGGAAGTTATCGAAGCTGGCCTAAAGTGTATTCAAGGCAAAGGCATCGTTAACTCAATCTCTCTAAAAGAAGGCAAAGAGAAGTTTGTTGAGCAAGCCAAATTAGTTCGTCGTTATGGTGCTGCTGTCATCGTGATGGCGTTTGATGAAGTCGGGCAGGCTGATACTCGAGAGCGTAAAGTCGAAATCTGTACCAATGCCTACAACATTCTTGTTGATGAAGTCGGTTTCCCACCAGAAGATATTATTTTTGACCCGAATATTTTCGCAGTGGCTACTGGTATCGATGAGCATAATAACTATGCGGTTGATTTCATTGAAGCAGTAGGAGACATCAAACGCGATCTCCCGCATGCGATGATCTCTGGCGGTGTGTCGAATGTTTCATTCTCATTCCGTGGTAATAACTACGTCCGTGAGGCTATTCACGCGGTATTCCTATATCACTGTTTTAAAAACGGTATGGATATGGGCATTGTAAACGCTGGTCAGTTGGAAATTTACGATAATGTTCCAGAAGATCTGCGTGATGCTGTTGAAGATGTGGTACTAAACCGTCGTGATGATTCGACTGAAAGATTGCTGGATATGGCGACCGAATACCTAGAGCGTGCTGTTGGTAAGGTTGAAGATAAATCTGCATTAGAGTGGCGAACTTGGCCTGTAGAGAAGCGTTTGGAGCACTCTTTGGTAAAAGGTATCACCGACTTTATTGTTGAAGATACCGAAGAAGCTCGTGTTAATGCCTCTCGTCCTATTGAAGTGATTGAAGGTCCTCTAATGGACGGAATGAACGTTGTTGGTGACCTGTTTGGTGAAGGTAAGATGTTCTTACCACAGGTTGTAAAGTCTGCGCGTGTGATGAAACAGGCGGTTGCCCATTTAGAACCATTCATTAATGCATCCAAAGAAGTGGGCGCAACTAACGGTAAGATTTTGTTAGCGACCGTTAAAGGTGACGTTCACGATATCGGTAAAAATATCGTTGGTGTGGTTTTACAGTGTAATAACTACGAAATTATCGACTTAGGTGTGATGGTTTCTTGCGAGAAGATTCTCAAGGTAGCGAAAGAAGAGAATGTCGACATTATTGGCCTGTCTGGGCTGATTACACCGTCTCTTGATGAAATGGTACATGTTGCTAAAGAAATGGAGAGACAGGGTTTCAAGCTGCCTCTTCTGATTGGCGGCGCAACCACATCTAAAGCTCACACAGCAGTTAAGATTGAGCAGAATTATTCAGAACCTGTTGTATACGTAAATAATGCCTCGCGTGCAGTGGGTGTTTGTACTTCACTACTTTCTGATGAATTGAAACCCGCTTTCGTTGAGAAGCTGGATATCGATTACGATCGCGTTCGAGATCAGCACAATCGTAAGAAGCCTCGTACCAAGCCTGTCACGCTTGAAAGAGCTCGTGCCAATAAAGTTGCTATCGATTGGGATGCGTATACGCCACCGGCACCCGCTAAGCCGGGAGTTCATATCTTCAATGATTTTGATGTGGCAACTTTGCGTCAGTACATCGATTGGACTCCATTCTTTATGACATGGTCATTGGTTGGTAAATACCCTGCAATCCTTGATCATGAAGAAGTGGGTGAAGAGGCAAAACGTTTATTCAAAGATGCTAATGATTTACTGGATCGCGTAGAGAAAGAGAAGCTGCTTGAAGCGCGTGGTATGTGTGCCATGTTCCCAGCGAACAGTGTTGGTGATGATATTGAGGTGTATACCGATGAATCTCGTACCGAAGTTCTAAAAGTTCTACACAATCTTCGTCAACAAACAGAGAAACCAAAAGGCTTTAACTACTGTTTGTCTGATTACATTGCGCCAAAAGAAAGCGGTAAAGCTGACTGGATTGGTGGCTTTGCGGTTACTGGCGGTATTGGTGAGCGAGAGCTTGCTGATGAATATAAAGCTAATGGTGATGATTACAATGCGATTATGATTCAGGCGGTTGCGGACCGTTTGGCTGAAGCGTTTGCAGAATATTTACACAAAGAAGTGAGAAAGGACATTTGGGGTTACTCGCCTGATGAGGATTTGTCTAACGACGATTTGATTCGAGAGAAGTACCAAGGTATTCGTCCAGCTCCGGGTTACCCTGCTTGCCCAGAACATACAGAGAAAGGCACGTTGTGGGAGTTGATGGACGTTGAAAAAGCCATCGACATGTCACTAACCACGAGTTACGCAATGTGGCCAGGTGCCTCAGTGTCGGGTATGTATTTCTCACACCCTGATGCTAGATACTTTGCTATTGCACAGATTCAACAGGATCAAGTGGATAGCTATGCTGATCGTAAGGGCTGGGATATGTTGGAAGCTGAGAAGTGGTTAGGTCCAAACATTAACTAGTTTGAATCTATGACGAGCTTTGGTTCGTAAAGTAAAAAAGAGAAAGGGTTGCTCAAGAGCAACCCTTTTTGTATCTGGGGTTTGGTTAATTAAAACCAATTAATTAACCATCGCCTTATTCAAATAACTCTTGGTGAAGTTTTTGGATCGCCAACTTAGAAACAGATGCATCTAGCAAGAAGCACAAGTTGTGTGGGCTTGCTCCGTAACAAATCATACGTAGATTGAAATCTTCCAGAGTGCCAAACACCTGCTTTGCATAGCCTTTATTTTCACTCATGTTGTTGCCAATAAGCGCAACAAGGCATAGGTCGTGTTCAATATCTACAGAACACAACTCTTCAAGCTCCAGTCGAGCAGCTTCTGGTAACTCAGGAGCACCACCTGATGTGTCTGTTTGATCGAGAGTCAGTGAGACACTGATCTCTGAAGTCGTGATGAGATCGACTGAGATCTTATGTTTAGCAAGGATCTCGAATACCTTCGCCAAAAAGCCGTAAGCATGGAACATGTTTGCACTGCGAAGCGTAACCATCGTTTGGTTGCAACGAAGAGCAAGTGCTCTGAATAATGGTGAGCTTTCAACTTCTTGGCGAATCCAAGTTCCACCTAACTCTGGTGCTTTAGAAGAGCCGACAAATACCGGGATTTGGTGGCGCAATGCAGGTACTAGAGTTGAAGGGTGCAGTATCTTTGCACCAAAGTTTGCCATTTCCGATGCTTCACTAAAGCTGATCTCTGGGATAGGAGAAGCTTTAGGTGCAATACGAGGATCTGTGGTGTAGATACCTGGAACATCTGTCCAGATTTCTAGACCAATCGCCTGTACAGATTCGGCAATCAGTGCTGCTGAGTAATCACTGCCACCGCGGCCTAAAGTCGTGGTGTTACCTTCGCTATCAGCGCCGATAAAACCTTGGGTAACGACAACTTGTTGTTGGCAAAGTGGAATCAGTTTCTCTTGCGCTAGAGCGGCAATATCTTCTAGTTGAGGTTCGGCTTTACCAAAATCATCATTAGTACGCATCACATCTCTGATATCAAAGCGAACAGCAGGAGTGCCTCGTTCAGAGATGATCTGAGCCAAGATGTGTGTCGACATCAACTCGCCACATGCGACAAGGTGATCCGTCAGTTTAGTACTTGTTTGGAATGATGCGGCCTCTGCAGCGCTCGCAATGTCATCAAGAATGCTGTGGACTTCTTTTTCGATGCTGATTGGATCTGCGAGTTGGTCAAGAATTGCGTTGTGAATGTCCGCTAATTGCGCCATTAGTTCCTGACGACGAGCTTTGTCTTGAACACCATTTGCTAGTTCAACCAGCAAGTTAGTGACACCAGAGCATGCACTACTCACGACCAGTTTCGTGTTTGAGTTGTTTTCAATAATGGCAGCACAACGGCTCATTGCTTCAAAGTTGGCAACACTTGTTCCACCAAACTTAGCGACATTAAAAGAACCAGCTACATTAGATGCACTCACGATATATCTCCCACGACTTCCTAAAATAAAATTACGGTTGGGTAATCCAACGTCCGATGTTTTTCGAAGAGAGTTTTAGAGCAAAAAGAGAGGAATTATTAGAATAGTAACCTCAGAAGCTCTTCACCATATAGAAATGGCGACAGTTGACGGGATTCAGCCCGCTCAACCGATAATAAAGGTCCTGCATCCTTTTATTATCTCGGCACTGCTCCCCATAAATGTTTTGTATTGGAAATGCGGTTCCACAAAACATCTGCCTGGGCAGTGCTCCTCTTCTGCTAGATAGCCGTTTCATTGAACGTTTTTGTGGTAACAATGTCAATCCGTAACTTGAGATAATTGAAAAATAATTTTAACAATTATGTGACAGTGGTTTGACCTCAATACTTATGGCTAATTGCTGAGGTAATCAATTTGCTTTAGGGTGGATTGTTCACAACATTAACGTAAGGGATGTACATGTCTAATTTACCACTCACTACTGCTATCGATAGCTTTTATCCACCACACCGAACGTTAATGGGACCTGGTCCTTCAGATATCTCACCTCAAGTGTTACAGGCTTTGAGCCGTCCAACCATAGGTCACCTAGATCCGCTGTTTATTGCGATGATGGATGAACTGAAACAGCTTCTTAAATACGCTTTCCAGACTGAAAACGAATTTACGATTGCCGTTTCTGCACCGGGCAGTGCAGGTATGGAGACCTGTTTTGTTAACTTGATTGAGCCTGGTGAAAAGGTGATTGTTTGTCGTAACGGTGTCTTCGGTGAGCGTATGCGAGAAAACGTGGTGCGTTGTGGTGGCGAAGCGATCCTTGTTGATGACGAATGGGGCAAGCCCGTTTCAGTTGAAAAGGTAGAACAAGCATTGGCAGAAAACCCCGATGCCGTTGCTGTTGCATTTGTGCATGCAGAGACATCAACCGGAGCGTTATCTGATGCTCAAGCTATCTCTGCTGTCGCTCGTCAGTTTGATGCGTTAACGATTGTTGATGCAGTGACATCATTAGGTGGTGTGCCATTGCTGGTTGATGAGTGGCAGCTTGATGCGGTTTATTCTGGCAGCCAAAAGTGTCTGTCTTGTGTGCCAGGGCTATCTCCAGTGACTTTCTCTCAGCGTGCGGTTGATAAAATGAAAGCCCGTAAAGCACCAGTGCAAAGCTGGTTTTTGGATCAAAGTTTAGTATTAGGTTACTGGAGTGGAGAAGGTAAGCGTAGCTACCACCATACCGCACCCGTGAACAGCCTTTATGCTCTGCATGAGTCGCTGGTTTTGTTGAAAAATGAAGGCTTAGATAATGCGTGGTCTCGTCATCATGCGATGCACCAAGAGCTTAAAGAAGGCGTAGAAGCTCTAGGGTTAAAGTTTGTGGTTGATGAAGAGAGCCGCCTGCCGCAGCTTAATGCACTTTATTTCCCAGAAGGAATTGATGAGGCTAAGATCAGAACGCAGCTTTTAGAAGAATATAATCTTGAAATCGGTGCTGGGCTTGGCTCTTTGGCTGGTAAGGCATGGCGTATCGGCCTAATGGGTTACGGTGCTCGTAAAGAGAATGTCGCGTTGTGCCTAAAAGCGCTAAAAGATGTTTTGAAGTAGCTGCATGAACTGAAATTAAAAAGAAAAGCGCACGAGAGATCGTGCGCTTTTTTGTATCTACCCCAAGCTCCTACTGCCTACTAAGTGAAGCTTGCGTTGCGAATTCTTAACATTATTCTGCAGACGAAACGTTATCTTCTGCTTGTGACACTTTCTTATACTGAACCTTTGAAAAGTCTCTGTTAGGGAATAAAAAGTTCGCTTCGCTACGAATTTGCTCTGCTTTACTTTCTTCTCCTAGGCCTTGATACGCCAGAATCAGATTGCTGTAGAAAGCCGGTCTTGGTTTACTCTTTATGATCTCCAGTGACCAATCGATGTAAGGCTGTATAAGGCTCGGGTCGGCTTTGTAGAGGCCGATATTAAGGTAAGTGCTGTATATATCCCAATCGTAGCGATCTTTCCACACTACTGGGTTCGTTACCTGCTTAAGAATGTCCGGATTTTTCGGCTTAGACAGTTCAAACTTAGTCAGTACATAGTTGGTGTGCAGGGCGCTCAACATATAAAAACTGACCAAAATAGGGAGCACTAAGCTCAACACTCTAAATAGGGTCTTGCTGATGATACTGAATGACTGTTGATAATGTCGGGAAGAGCGCTGATCTACCCAGTAAATCAATATAATGAATGTTATCCAGTGAATCGCCGAGTGGTAAAAAGGATACTCAAGTTGAGAGTGCAAAAGGATTGGGATAAATAACGCGAGCAGGGCTAGACGTGTTCCCTTTGCTGAACTTGTTATGCGTGACATCACCAATATTGCAGCAATCAAGATTCCGATGATTGGTACAATCCCCCCTTCAACTCCCCAAAACAGGAACTCATTGTGCGGGTGATCCATTGAAGGAAGACCTGGATGATAGTTCGAGTTGAGTTGATGTTGGCGAGCTGTATATAGCGTGTATTCAGACTCAAATTTCCCGTAACCATAACCTGTAAATGGCTTTTCGATCATCATATCTAAAGCTTGCGGGAACGTATAAGCGCGCGGGCTTTCTAGGTTCGCTTTCTTGCTAGCGAGGCTATCAGTCGCACTTAGGCTGATCACCGAAAAAGCGACGACGACACCGACGAGCACTGATGCGCACCATCCGTAGAAGCGTTTCTTGGTCGAGAACTTGTATAGATAGGGCAGAATGCAGATAAACCCAATGACAGCGGCCAACCATCCGGTACGTGATGCAATGATGATCAGCAAGGGCACGGTTAAGGTTGGAGTTAAATACAGTAGGAATGATTCGCTGATCTTATGGTTATATTTAGCCGGCTGCCTTGCTAAAAGGTAAGCGGACAGCACAAAACCAGTAGCAAGAAAGCTTGCCATTACATTCGGTTGTTGAAATATCCCATATGGTCGGTTTGCAGCAGTGTTGTAGCCAAATAGGTTGCCAGGTTCTAATAAGAAATATTGCACATAGCCAAATAGTGCTTGTATAACAACAGCAAGTACAATGAACCACAACATACGTTGCTTGTGTTTATTGCTGAACTTAAATTGCTGCAGCACCACAAATAAGGCAAAGCCCGCCCACAATCCAAGCAAGCGTCCTGACGCTCCTTGAGGTGCAGCATTGCTGTATAAAATGGGTAGCGTGAGTATGATGCAGCTAATCAACAAGCCAATTGTTAATTTGGAATACTTGAGTACTCGATTGGTCGCGAGTTGGTAAAAGCCAATCGCTAGCGTGAAGCTTAGCGCTAGCCAAGTGGTAGGGTTAAAGGATAGAGCAAGGCCCGAACCACCAGGATTCGGCATAAAAAAATGCATAGCTAACAAGAATACAACAGCTAAAGAAGCCAGAAATGCTTTGTTGAGTGGTAGCTGAGTGACCTGATTTTCTAGCTGAGTACCGCTAGTGTGTATTGTTGCCATAAATCCCTAACCTTATAAAAACAGAGCTTGTTCCTTCTGAAACAAGCTCTGTTACTTTAACATTTTTCTGTCTGCCCGCAGGGCGCTATTTTACACCTACTTCAAATTTAACATAGGCTTAAGGAAGCGAGCAGTGTGTGAACCTTCGACTAACGCCACATCTTCAGGTGTACCCTCTGCAACAATCTCACCACCACCTTGCCCACCTTCTGGGCCAAGATCTAGGATCCAGTCTGCTGTTTTAACGACATCTAGGTTGTGCTCAATCACGACAACTGTATTACCGTGATCACGCAGTCTATGTAATACCGTCAGTAGCTGCTGGATATCGTGGAAATGAAGGCCTGTTGTTGGCTCATCGAGAATGTATAAGGTTTTTCCCGTGTCTCGTTTAGACAGTTCACGCGCTAATTTAACACGCTGAGCTTCACCACCAGATAAGGTTGTAGCTGCTTGCCCTAAGCGAATGTAAGAGAGGCCAACGTCCATTAAAGTTTGCAGTTTACGAGCGATAACAGGTACCGGGTTGAAGTATTCACGAGCATCTTCCACAGTCATCTCTAGAACTTCGTCAATGGTTTTACCTTTGTAGCGGACCTCTAGAGTCTCACGGTTATAGCGCTTACCTTTACACACATCACAAGGCACATACACATCGGGTAAGAAGTGCATCTCTACCTTGATTACGCCGTCTCCCTGACAAGCCTCACAACGACCACCACGAACGTTAAAGCTGAATCGACCTGGCTTGTAACCACGAGAACGTGATTCCTGAGTGCCCGCGAATAGTTCACGAATAGGGGTGAAAATCCCTGTGTAGGTCGCAGGGTTTGATCTTGGTGTACGACCGATAGGGCTTTGATCTATGTCGATTACCTTATCAAAATGTTCTAACCCTTTAATCTTTTTGTGCTTTGCTGGAACTGCAGTCGTGGCACCGTTTAATTGAGTGTGGGCGACTTTAAAGAAGGTATCGTTGATAAGCGTTGATTTACCCGAACCTGATACGCCCGTAATACAACTGAACAAGCCAACAGGAATTGTCGCGGTCACATTCTTTAGGTTGTTCCCCGTTGCGCCAACGATCTCGACGACCTTTTTCTTGTCGATAGGCGTTCTCTTTTCAGGCACTGCAATTTCTTTAGCACCGCTCAGGTATTGGCCTGTCAAAGAGTTCGGGTTTTCGATGATGTCTTGCATGGTACCTTCTGCCACCACGTGACCACCGTGCACCCCTGCTCCTGGACCGATATCGATAACATGGTCAGCACAACGAATTGCATCTTCGTCATGTTCCACAACAAGTACCGTATTACCTAAGTCTCTCAGGTGAATTAAGGTTTGCAATAGACGTTCATTATCGCGCTGGTGGAGACCAATTGATGGCTCATCAAGTACATACATAACGCCAACTAAACCGGCACCGATTTGGCTCGCCAAACGAATACGTTGCGCCTCACCACCAGACAGCGTTTCAGCACTGCGTGATAGGTTAAGGTAGTTCAAACCAACGTTGACTAAGAAATGCAGACGATCATTGATCTCTTTCATCACTTTATCTGCGATCTGCCCACGTTGACCGTCTAGCTTCAATTCTTGGAAAAATTGTAGTGCGTCAGCAATGCTAAGTTCAACGATTTCCGGAAGTGTTGTATCACCAATGAAAACATTACGAGCTTCTAATCTCAGGCGAGTGCCATCACAGCTAGAGCACGATTTGGTTGAGATGTATTTAGCAAGATCTTCACGCACTGCGCTCGATTCAGTATCACGGTAACGGCGCTCCAAGGTATTTAAAATGCCCTCAAATGGATGACGCTTAACCCGAATATCACCTCGGTCATTGATGTACTTGAATTCCACTTCAGTACGACCTGATCCTTTTAGAATGATCTCTTGAGTCTTTTTCGGTAGAGAATTAAATGGCGCATACAGATCAAAACCATAATGTTCTGACAGCGACGTTAGCATTTGGAAATAGTAGTAGTTCTTTTGATCCCAACCTTTTATCGCACCTTCAGCAATGCTTAGGTTCTCATCTAAAATCACTCGGCTTGGATCAAAATACTGTTGAACACCAAGACCATCACACGTACCACATGCTCCTGCCGGGTTATTAAATGAGAACAGGCGAGGCTCAAGCTCTTGCATGCTGTAACCACATTTAGGACAAGCGAAGTTAGCAGAGAATACGATCTCTTCTTGATCCGTTTCGTCCATCCAACCGACGACAGCGATGCCGCCAGATAGCTCTAATGTGGTCTCGAACGATTCAGCCAAACGTTGCTGTAGATCGGGACGTACTTTAAATCGATCAACGACGACCTCAATGGTGTGCTTTTTATGAAGTTCTAAGGCTGGTGGATCGGATAGATCACAGGTTTCACCATCAATTCGGGCTCGGATAAAGCCTTGCGCAGCTAAGTTTTCCAGTGTTTTAACATGCTCACCTTTGCGCTCTTTGACAATCGGTGCCATCAACATCATCTTTGAGCCTTCAGGCAGTTCTAAGACCTTATCGACCATTTGACTGATGGTTTGTGCTGCTAGAGGGATGTTGTGGTCTGGACAGCGAGGTTCGCCTACTCGCGCATACAATAATCTGAGGTAATCATAGACTTCGGTAATGGTACCGACGGTTGAGCGAGGGTTATGTGAAGTCGATTTTTGTTCTATTGAGATAGCTGGAGACAGACCTTCAATATGGTCGACATCAGGCTTTTCCATAAGAGATAGAAATTGACGAGCGTAAGCAGACAGAGATTCAACATAACGACGCTGACCTTCTGCGTAGAGTGTGTCAAACGCAAGTGACGACTTTCCTGAACCCGATAATCCGGTGATGACAGTCAGTTTGTCACGTGGAATGGTTAGGTTGACGTCTTTGAGGTTATGCGTACGAGCGCCTCTAATTTCTATTTTATCCATCTCAATAGACCATGTAATTTTAAGTGGCTAAAGTATTACATAGAGTGAGATTTGTGCAAAGTTTTACTGGATAAAAAAACAGTAAACAAAAAAAGGGTGACGCTTTCGAGTCACCCTTTAAATCATTTATTACGCGACTAACTCATCGCTACGTATCATTAGTTAGTATGCCAAAACTAGCGATTAAGCTTCTTTTGTTGTTGAGTGCTTACCTAGTTCGATTTGTTGCTGGTCTTTTTTGTATAGATTTTCAAAGCAGTAATTTGTTGCTTCGATATAGCCTTCTACACTACCGCAGTCAAAGCGTTGGCCTTTAAATTTGTATGCTAATACACAGCCTGCTTTGGCTTGTTTTAACAATGCATCGGTAATCTGGATTTCGCCACCTTTACCTGGTTCAGTCTGCTCGATAAGTTCAAAGATGTCTGGAGTCAGAATGTAACGGCCAATGATCGCTAGATTACTTGGTGCAGTACCTGGTTCTGGCTTCTCAACCATGTCGTCAACACGGAAAAGATCATCTTTAATCATTTCACCAGAGATAACACCGTATTTGTGCGTTTCGTTTTCTGGCACCTCTTGAACAGCAACGATTGAACAACGGAACTGTTTGTACAGTGCAACCATTTGAGCCAACACACCTTGTTGTTCGTTCACACAAAGGTCATCAGCAAGCACGACTGCGAACGGTTCATCGCCTACAAGTTCGCGACCCGTTAAAATAGCATGGCCAAGGCCTTTCATCTCACGTTGACGAATGTAGGTGAAGTTTGCCGCTTCAATCGTTTCACGGATATTAACCAATAGGTCTTCTTTATTGGTGCCGCTAATCTGGTGCTCAAGCTCGTAGTTTTTATCAAAGTGATCCATGATCGAGTGCTTACCACGTCCAGTAACGATGCACATTCCATCCATACCAGCTTCGATAGCTTCCTCTACACCGTATTCAATCAGAGGTTTGTTTACTACAGGCATCATTTCTTTAGGCATTGACTTGGTTGCAGGTAAAAAACGTGTACCGTAGCCAGCTGCCGGGAAAAGGCACTTTTTGATCATGATAAGACCCTTTATCTATAATAATTATTGATTCAACCTGAGTGGTTGATATTTCTGAGGGCAACTCTAGCATAAGTTATGTCGAAAATTCAGCAACAATAGCCATGGTTTACTAGAGCTTCCCTCAAAATTATCGTCAGACTAAGAGGTGGGTCGATTATGCAAGCAGGTTCTGGTTTGCCCATGCTATCGCTTGAACTCTATTTTTTACCGCAAGCTTACGGAATATTTGATAGAGGTGAGATTTAACCGTGAACTCACTAATAAACAAGTCATCGGCGATTTGTGTGTTTGAAGACCCGGATTGAAGACAGCGAATCACCTGGATCTCACGAATGGTTAAATCAACATTGGTTGGTGTGGTGTTGGTATTGACCATATTGCGATAATAAAACAACAGTTGATTGGTTACCTTCCTTGGCAGCCAGTTATCGCCATCAATGACTTCTTGAAGACCACGAGCAATCTTGTCCTTTTGTTCAGTGTTGTAAAAGAGTCCTTTTAGTACCCCATAGGTAAGAAGCTCTGAGGTTGGAAGTTGCTGGGGGACATTGAATAAAATGATTTCGTGATTTTTCCACATAACAGTCAGGTTAGGACAAATAATCAGTAGTTGTGGTACCTCTCTGTAATCGACGAGCAAGATCCGGTTACTCTGCTTTCTATCAACTAGCATTAATTCGTCGGGTGTCATTTTGTAGAGAACAATAGATAAATGCTTTTCTATCTCTTTTACATGTAGATAGGTATCGTTTGGGTCGATGCACAGAAAGTGTAAAGTGCGAGCGTATCTTGATTTTCTCATTGAAACGTCCTGTTTGAGTGGGATTAGATTCCACGTTGTCATGCAGGCTTTAGCTTCTCTAGCGCCTTGATAGTGACTTGCGTTGAATATCAATTATCAAAGTAAATGAGTGGTTTGTAAGTGGAGAAAAAAGCAACATCGCTCTGAATATCATGATTTGTTACGTTTTTATTCTTTGTAGTGAGGAGAGAATAGGAATGCGATTTATCACTGTAGAAAAGCATGCTATTCTTGTGCGCTAAAATTTTCTGAGACTATGAATTTAGACGGAGCAAATCATGGCTAGCCGTGGAGTTAACAAAGTTATATTAGTGGGTAACCTAGGTAATGACCCTGAAATTCGTTACATGCCAAATGGCGGCGCAGTAGCGAACATTACCATTGCAACGTCAGAGTCATGGCGTGATAAAGCAACTGGCGAGCAGCGTGAAAAAACAGAATGGCACCGTGTTGCTCTGTTTGGCAAGCTTGCGGAAGTTGCTGGTGAGTACCTACGTAAAGGTTCTCAAGTTTACATTGAAGGTCAACTTCAAACACGTAAATGGCAAGATCAAAGCGGTCAAGATCGCTACACAACTGAAGTGGTTGTTCAAGGCTTCAATGGTGTAATGCAAATGCTTGGCGGCCGTGCTCAAGGTGGTGCTCCTGCTCAAGGTGGCATGGGTAACAACCAACAGCAAGGTGGTTGGGGTCAGCCACAGCAGCCACAACAACAGCAACAACAATACAGTGCTCCCGCTCAACAGCAGCCAAAAGCACCTCAACAAGCTCCTCAGCAGGCTCAACCTCAATATAATGAGCCGCCAATGGATTTTGATGATGACATCCCATTTTGATCCCTGTTTTTAATATATTATAAAGACAGTATTAAATTGGAAAAAGCCGCGTTCATCGCGGCTTTTTGTTACCTACAATTCTTAACGCTTTATTTACAACGTCAATTTATAGTATAAGTAGCAATACGGTATAATGTGAGTTGAAAAGGATTTCGTTATTCATGAGATATACCCCGACACTAAAATTGAGCACTCGATTGGTCGCATTTGTCACCGTGATAGTGATCAGCGCGATGTTCATTCTTTTTATTGGTGGCACACTTTCCTTTAAGCGTATTGGACAGGAATATTTAGACCATTATTTGGTTGGCATTGTCGACGTTGTAGATAAAGAGATGGAAGACCCTGACGCCGCGTATTCAATGCAGCGTTGGATGCCTAAGATGTTGCAGGCGAGCAATATTGTTGAGATGAAACTCTCGAACAAGACCGGCATCGTTTATCGTTTCAAAGATACCTCCCCACAAATTGATCCCAATCGTCTTTATGAGAAAAGCTTCATTTTAGAGCGTAATGAAGGCTACCGAATCGAATTTAAAGCACTTCCTCCTTATATTGGCTACAACTACTCAATGGAAGCGATGTGGTCAATTACTTTGGCTGTCGCATTGGTTCTGTTCTGTCTTGCTCGCGGTGTTCGTTGGTTGAAAGAACAACTCATGGGTTCTGAAATCTTGGAAGAGCGAGGAAGAATGATCTTGGCCGGTCAGGTTGAAGCTCATGCAAAGGGAGATGAGCGAGAGTGGCCTTATACCGCAAGCGAAGCCTTAGATGTATTGATTGAAGAGCTACAAGATGCTCGTCAAGAACGAAGTCGCTTTGATACCTTTATTCGTACCCATACTTTCCTAGATAAACTCACGGGAACGGCAAACCGAGTTTTATTCGATAATAAGCTGGAATCGGCACTGCATGAAAGTGGTGCTCGAGGCGGTGTGTTACTGATACGTATCGACGAATGGGAGCAAGTTAGTGATGCTAACGATAAGCAAACCACAGACGGCTTTATTATTGAAGTCGGTGAAGTACTGTCGAATATCGTTCAACGCTATCCCGATGTCATTTTTTCTCGCTATTACGAAGCGGACTTTGCTGTATTTATCCCTCATCAGGGCGCAAAAGATATTGCGACCTTGGCTGCTCAGTGTTTAAGGCAGTTAGATAAGCTAACTCCGCCAGAGCCTTTAGAGTCGGATAACTGGTGTCATATTGGTGTGACCATGTATACCGAAGGTGAGCGTCATAGCCAGATCATGGATGAAACGGAAACGGCACTAAAGAGTGCTCAGTTAGAGCGTATTAATAACTGGAGCCGTTACCCGAAAGAGAATAAGAATGAGCTTGATAGAGGCAGTGTTCGTTGGAGAACATTACTTGATAAAGCGCTGCTTCCTGAAAATTTAGTAATCTTTGCTCAGCGGTGTTATCTTATGCCGGAATCTGGTCAAGTTAATGAATTACATAGAGAAATATTTACTAGAATTCAGGATCCTGACAAAGGTTTATTGAAATCGTCTCGATTTATGCCTGCGGTAGAGCAAGTGGGTTATCAAGCTCAAATGGACCAATCGGTTCTAAAGGTTGTGTTGAAATCGTTGAAAGAATCAACTCAACCTATCAACTATTCAGTGAATCTGAATGTTACCCCGTTTGCTAATAAACAGCACTTTAAGTGGTTTAGGAGTGAGTTGTTACAGCTCTCTGCTCAACACCGCTCTCAGCTTGCGTTTGAGTTTCCAGAAGGGCACTTGATTGCTCATCTTGATTATATGAGACCGGTGGCAAAGATGTTGCGAGGTTTAGGGTGTAAAGTTGTGGTTGGCCAAGCTGGGCGAACCATTGTTAGCACTCACTATATAAAGGATTTGAAGGTTAATTATATTAAGCTTCATCGAAGCCTAATAAAGAAAATCGACCAAAGGCATGAGAACCAACTGTTTGTTCGCAGCTTAATTGGGGCGTGTGGTGATTCTCCAACTCAAGTTATTGCCGTTGGAGTCGAGACAAAACAAGAAAAGAATACCTTGATAGAGTTAGGCATTAACGGCTATCAAGGGAGATATTTCGACGAAGAACAACAAATTATCCCTTTGCCTAATCAAGCAGAAAAAGCCGCGAAAGCGGAATCTGTTGTCAAAGTTGGACGAAGAAATCGATGGCGTAAGAGTAGTAGTTAAGAATGAATTTTAAAGCGATTTTAGACAAAATAAAGCCAACGAATAATAAAGGTAGCTCGCAAGTTGTCTTGCTGGGCAATGACGCCATTTATATTTCATCGACAGAACAAGATCCTCAAGTAGCCAGCATTCCCGTGGTTAATGGGGACTGGGAGAGTGCGCTAAAAAAATCGCTTAGCAGTGAGGCGTTTACCAGTAATAGCGTCCAACTGATTGTCTGTGCTAACTACTACCAAACCTACCAAATTGATAAACCGGACATTCCAGAGAGTGAATGGTCGGTAGCACTGCCTTTTTTACTCAAAGATCTTGTTTCAGAAA
This sequence comes from Vibrio sp. 10N.222.52.B7, assembly GCF_041474275.1. Lineage (NCBI taxonomy): Bacteria > Pseudomonadati > Pseudomonadota > Gammaproteobacteria > Vibrionales > Vibrionaceae > Vibrio > Vibrio sp. 10N.222.52.B7. The sequence continues at coordinate 19,004 of NZ_JBFRTU010000014.1, forward strand.
GAGTCACGGAAATTACTGCGAGTGCGGTCGCGTTACCAACGTCGAACAAGCTGCAAGTATATGTCCTGCCTAAAAAGCTGTTGGACAAGCTTTTGAATATCACTAATTCGGCTCAGATTGAATTAATAGGTGTTGCTCCTGAAGATGAAATCTGGGGTTACAGTGCAGGCGAACTGTCTAATTTCATTCTTTTACAACGTAGCGTCAATTCACACTTTAAATTGGGTGCGTTTGTCGAAAATACCGTTTGTTTTCAAAGAACCATCCGCAGTGTTGTGCCACCTTTAACGGGTGTTGCGTCAAGTGCTCTGCAGTTAGATGGCCTCGCTTTAGAGCTTCAACGCTCGATTGATTACCTTTCTTCTCAAATTAAAGGCACCCAGCTTCACCAGCTTAAAATCTGTTGTGACGAAGAAGATGAAGCAGAGTTACAAAGTGCCTTAAACAGTACATTGAGCTCGACAGTTTCACTGTTGGTTGAAGGTGAGCGTGATAATTCAGAGAGTTTGTTGCTTAAACTTGCAGCTGAAAAAGAGACGTTTAAGGTCAATCTTTACCCTGAACACCTTAAGCCTAAAAAAGAATATTTTACGCTGACCAATGTTGTTGCGAGCTGGGGAGTAGTTTGTGTTTTGATGCTTGGTGGTTACTTCGCAATGCAGTATCAAGTTTCTAATCTAGATAAAGAGCTAACAGCCCTGCAACAAGACTCGAATCAACTTAACAAGCAAGTTAACCAATTGAATAGTAAGTTAACTCAGCATAAACCGTCTCCAGAGAAAGTCGCGGCGGTTGCGCGTCTCAAACGTGAGACTGAGGCTAAAAAAGAGGCTTTGAAGGCTGTTGGACAATACGACGAATCCCAACAAGTCGGGTATTCTGGCGTCATGAATTCCTTAGCTAAATTAGGCCGAAATGACATTTCTCTTTCGCACATCTACATGACCCACGATACTTTAGATCTTAGTGGCTTGGCTCGTAACGCAAATGTCGTTCCGAACTGGATTGGTCAGTTTAAAAGTGAGCTTAATTTAGTCGGACGCACTTTTGAAAAACTAAAAATTGGCCGTAATGATCAGGATGTGGTGACGTTTGAGCTAAGTACTCGTCGGGAGAGTAAATAATGCAGCAGTGGAACCAGCTGAGCGATAAGTTTCTTGCATTAAGTCAAAGAGAAAAATGGCTACTTTTTGTGTGTGGTTTTGTTGGCCTATCGATGTTGTTGTTCACCTTATTGGTTGAGCCTGCGTATCTCGATCTACAAGCTAAAAATGCCAAGGCGAGCAGCCTGACTCAATCGAATCAAAGGCAGCAAGGTGAGTTACTTGTTCTGCAAGCTCAGTTAAACAAAGACCCAGACAAAGAAATTAATCGAGAGTACAAAAAGCTGCTGGTGGAGAGCCAAGATCTCTCTCTTCAGCTTTCTCAGATTGTTGATGGATTAATCACACCTTCTCAAATGTCGCAGTTACTGGAGAGCGTTCTTAACGCCGGTAATGGACTAAAGCTTGAGTCGCTAGAGTCATTAAAACCAGAAGCGATTTCGAACAATAAAGAGACCAGCGAATATTCAGGCTACTTTCTTCACCCTGTAAGAATGGAGCTAACCGGCAGTTACTTTGATATCTCAGCTTACCTTCAAGCACTTGAGTCTCTACCTGTGAGTTACTACTGGCGCACATTTGAATACTCAGTAGAAGAATATCCTAAAGCGCGACTGGTGTTCGAGGTTTACACATTAGGTACTAGACAGGAGTTTATCGGTGGTTAGAACTCTTTTGTTGTCCTTGCTATTTAGTAGCTCTTTTGTGTGGGCTGAGCAAGATCCCACGGCGCCATTAGGCTGGCTTTCACCTCAACAGAAAACGGCGCCTGCTAAGAAAGCACCAACTCGTTATCGCTTGCCTTCTTTAGAAAGCATCGTGTGTAAGGGAGATACGCCTTGCTATGCGATTATGAATGGTCAGATTCTCGGACAAGGGGAAACGATCAGAGGGTACCGAGTTAAGAACATAGATCCAGAATACGTCACTCTGCAGAGAAGCTCTAAGCAGTGGAAATTAGAGATGTTCTCTTTAGATGTTAAGAATAATTAAGGTTAGAGTGAAGACATGCGTAAACTTGTAGTAGCAATCCTAGTGTCATCTTTAGTCGGCTGTTCGATGGGGCATAGAGATCCTGTTGAGATTAAAGAGTCTTTAAACGAATCAATTAATGAAGCCAATAGCAGAGCGCTTCATGAGCTGCCTTCGTCGGTTCAAGATGACCTTATGCCTCAGCTTAATTCTGACTCGATGTCTCCGGGGATGGAAACGGTTAAGCGTTTTCGTATTCAGGCAAAAGGCGTTGAAGCGAGAACTTTTTTTGCCAGCTTAGTGAAAGGTACGGAATATAGTGCGGCTATTCACCCAAGTGTGTCTGGAAACCTTACGCTTAATCTAACGGACGTGACGTTAGATGAGGTACTGGCTGTTGCTCAAGATATGTATGGCTACGATATTGAAAAGCGTGGCAAAGTGATTCAAGTTTATCCTGCCGGTCTTCGCACCGTAACGATCCCTGTCGATTACTTACAAGTTAAGCGTTCTGGTCGCTCACTAACGACGATCACCACCGGCACGATCTCTAACTCAGATTCGAATTCATCGAGCTCTTCAAACTCGAACTCAAACTCGTCAAATTCATCTAACTCTTCTAATTCATCAAACTCGACATCGAATGGTGGTACAGAGATTGAAACGACCTCTGAAAGTGATTTTTGGCCACAGCTTGAAGCGGCGGTTGCTCACTTAATTGGCTCGGGCGATGGGCAAAGCGTTGTCGTGACCCCGCAAGCGAGTGTGATTACAGTGCGTGCTTACCCTGACGAAATTCGTGAGGTTCGAGAGTTCTTAGGTATTTCTCAAAAACGCCTGCAGCGTCAAGTTATCTTGGAAGCCAAAATCATGGAAGTGACCTTGAGTGACGGCTACCAACAGGGAATTAGCTGGTCGAATTTGTCTAAGTCGATTGGCAGCGGTGGCGTTGTAATTGATCGTCCGGCAAGTACTTTACCGCCGTTAGATGCAATCAGCTCTTTGTTAGGCGGACAAACTAACGTAACGATTTCAGATGGCAGCTTTGAAGCAGTTTTGAGCTTTATGGACACTCAAGGTGACCTTAATGTTCTATCGAGCCCGCGAGTCACGGCGGCAAATAACCAGAAAGCGGTTATCAAAGTGGGTACCGACGAATACTACGTAACAGATTTATCAAGTTCGGTCGGTAGTGGTGATGACGCGAATGTCGCACCTGAAGTTGAATTAACTCCGTTCTTCTCTGGTATCTCTTTAGATGTTACCCCTCAGATAGACGATAAAGGTAGCGTGTTCTTACATGTACACCCAGCCGTTATTGAGGTAGAGGAAGAAGTGAAAGAGCTCAACCTAGGTTCCACGACGGGCTTGGTGCAACTTCCTTTGGCGAAAAGCTCTATTCGTGAGTCTGATTCAGTGATTCGAGCTCGAGATGGCGATGTGGTTGTTATTGGTGGTTTGATGAAATCCAACACCAGTGATGTGACCTCTAAAGTTCCATTCCTCGGTGATATTCCAGCCTTAGGTCATTTGTTCCGTAACACCAATCAGTTAACGCAAAAAACTGAACTCGTGATCTTGCTTAAGCCAACGATCGTGGGTGTGAATACTTGGCAAAATGAGTTGGAGCGTTCACGTGATCTTCTTCAGCAGTGGTTCCCTGATGAAGAGTAATTGCTTACTTTCTCAATATAGAGTGGCAGTGTCTCACTAAGCTAGGTCGTCGTATGTATCAAGCTCACTTTGGTTTTGAACAACTGCCATTTACCTTAACGCCGAATACCGATTTCTTCTATGGTTTAGCGCCTCATTTCGAAGCGATTCAGACGGTAATCTCGGCGTTGGAAATGGGTGAGGGCGTGATTAAGGTGACCGGAGAGGTAGGCACTGGAAAAACCATGGTTTGCCGGATGTTGGTCAATCACCTACATGACTGTACAGCTCTGATCTACTTACCAAACCCTGTGTTATCAGGGGCAGACTTGCGCCAGGCGGTTGCAACAGAGCTTGGTTTAGCTGTCGATAATGAAGCAACCTTGGTTGATAACATTCAGCATAAGCTCATTGAATTGCACAATTCTGGTTTAAGAGTGGTGGCTATTCTTGATGAAGCTCAGGCTCTATCGGATGAAGCGCTCGAAACATTAAGGTTGTTTGGTAACCTTGAAACGGAAGATAAAAAACTGCTGCAGATTGTTCTATTAGGTCAGCCAGAATTGGATGCTCGATTAGAGGCTTACCACCTAAGGCAGTTTCGCCAAAGAATCACATTTAGTTCGACACTGAGACCGCTGAATCTCGATGAAACGGTGGCTTATATTGATAATCGAATCGCTAAATCTGGTGGCAGCCCTGAGTTATTCAGCTTGAATCAAAAAAAGGCGATCTGTCGTTCGTCGTTAGGTATCCCTAGATTGATAAACCAACTTTGCCATAAGGCTCTATTGCTTTCGTTCAGTGAAGATAAGAAAAGTATCGACAACCAACATCTTTTTTCAGCTATGCATGAAACGTACGATGTGTGTAAGCCTAAATTTAAAACGCCAATACTGTGGGGTTGGAATTAATTATGAGCGTCATTAACAACGCCTTGTCTGAATTGGCAAAGAAAAAGTCAGCGACTTCGATTGAAGCGGCAGTCGTACCTAAAGTAAAAACGCGTTCCCCCCTAGTTTGGGTTGTTGCAGGTTTTACGTTGAGCTTAGCGATGGGCGGTTGGGCGATATCGCAAGGCCCTGTGATTGATCAGTCTATTGTTGAGCAGTCAATCTCAACTCGAGATTTACAGGTTCAAGTCTCTGTCGTTGATGATTCAAATGGCATCCAGGAAGCCGCTCAACCTATCTCATCGCCAACTAAGAAATTGGTGACACTAGACTCTGCGATCCTTTCAACAGAAAACACTGCGATGGCAAAAAGCGCTCAATCTAAGCCTAGTGTTTCCGAATCAGTTGTTATGTCTGCCCCAAAAGCGACAAAACAACAAACACCGGCTAAACCTCTAAGCACGCCTAAAACGATTAGGACTGACATCCTCCAACCAGTTTACGTTGCTAGTGTGGCCAAAAAAGATCCTGCGTCTATCTCTAATGAGCCTATAACCTCTGGTGGTTCAGAAAATAGCGGAATGTTGATCGAGCAGGTTGAGTTAACTCCGGAACAGCTATCTGTGAATGCACAAGGTCGAGCTCAGAAAGCGCTTGATGCGAACGATCTTACTGGTGCGTTGAAAGGTTATACCGAGGCGCTGCGTTATACCCCAAGAAATGAAGATGTCCGTCAGAAACTTGCGATTCTCTATTTTGGTAAAGGCGATACTCGCAAAGCCTATGAGCTTTATCAGTCTGGTATCAAGCTCAACATCAACAGTGAAAAACTGCGTTTAGGGTTATCAAAACTGCTGGTAAAAGCGAATCAATCAGAAGCGGCTTTAAGTCCGTTAATACATTTACCACCGAACCCTACCCAAAATTATTTGGCGATGCGTGCGGCCTTGAGTCAAAAGAGTCAGCAAGAAGAAGTGGCATTGGAAAGTTACCAAAAGTTGGTTGAGGTCGATTCAGATAATGCTCGCTGGTGGTTAGGCTTAGCGATTCAGCAAGAACGTCAACTCGATTTCACAGCTGCTAAAGCGTCATACCAAGGTGCGTTAACCAGAGTCGGTATCTCATCTCAATCACAAAGCTTTGTGCGTGACCGGTTAAAAATACTCAATGCTTTAGAGGAGAGCGGCGATGCAAATTAGATTAAGAAAAAGACTTGGTGATTTGCTTGTCGAAGAAGGCATTATCACTGAGGCTCAAGTTGAACAAGCACTGGCCGCTCAGAAAAGTACTGGGCGTAAGCTGGGTGATGCGCTAATTGAGCTTGGCTTCTTGTCAGAACAGCAAATGCTGAGCTTTTTGTCGCAGCAGTTAGCGATTCCTCTTATTGATTTAAGCCGAGCCGTTGTCGATGTTGAAGCAGTACAGCTTTTACCCGAAGTACATGCTCGTCGCCTTCGTGCATTGGTTATTGGACGCCAAGGTGACACTTTGCGTGTTGCAATGAGTGACCCTGCGGATCTGTTTGCCCAAGAGTCTTTGCTTGGTCAGCTCGGCGATTACGCGCTGGAATTCGTTGTTGCTCAAGAAAGGCAATTGGTTGATGGCTTCGATCGCTATTATCGAAGAACCAAAGAGATTGCCTCGTTTGCTGAGCAACTTCACGCTGAACACCAAGTTAATGATGCCTTTGATTTCGATATCGCTGAAGAAGACAGTGATGAAGTTACCGTCGTTAAGCTGATCAACTCGCTATTTGAAGATGCTATTCAGGTTGGCGCTTCGGATATTCATATCGAGCCAGATTCAAACGTATTGCGTCTTCGTCAGCGTATTGATGGTGTGCTGCATGAAACATTGCTGAATGAGGTGAATATTGCTTCGGCACTTGTACTGCGCTTGAAGCTGATGGCAAACCTCGATATTTCAGAGAAACGTCTTCCTCAAGACGGCCGATTTAATATCCGAGCTAAAGGTCAGTCGGTTGATATTCGTATGTCGACCATGCCAGTACAGCACGGTGAATCAGTGGTTATGCGTCTTCTTAACCAGTCAGCAGGCCTACGTAAACTAGAAGAGTCGGGCATACCGAGTGATCTGTTGGTTCGTCTGCGTCAACAATTGCGCCGTCCACATGGCATGATTTTGGTTACCGGCCCAACCGGCTCAGGTAAAACAACAACCTTATACGGCGCGTTAAGTGAATTAAACGAACCGGGTAAAAAGATCATTACTGCGGAAGACCCGGTGGAATACCGCCTACCTCGTGTGAATCAAGTTCAGGTAAACCCTAAGATCAATCTCGATTTCTCTACTATCTTGAGAACCTTTCTACGTCAGGATCCCGATATTATTCTTATCGGTGAGATGCGTGACCACGAAACCGTTGAGATAGGCTTGAGAGCTGCACTGACCGGCCACTTAGTATTAAGTACGTTACATACCAATGATGCGGTAGACAGCGCGTTGCGTATGATGGATATGGGTGCTCCGGGTTACTTGGTCGCGAGCGCTGTTCGAGCAGTAGTCGCACAGCGATTAGTTCGTAAAGTGTGTACAGATTGTAAGGTTGAGGATGAGTTAGATGAACCTCGCAAGCAATGGCTGAGCGTCCGTTTCCCTAACCAAGTAGGTGTGCCGTTTATGAAAGGCCGTGGTTGCCAGAACTGTAACTTAACCGGTTACCGCGGGCGAATTGGTGTATTTGAAATGTTGGAGCTAGAGCAAAACATGATGGATGCACTGAGAGCTAATGATGCGGTAGGTTTTGCTCAAAAGGCGAGACAGTCTGAAAACTATAAACCGTTATTGGCTTCTGCGATGGAATTGGCTCTGCAAGGTGTCGTGAGTCTTGATGAGATAATGCATCTTGGCGAAGGTGATGCGTCCGGTGCCACTGACCCAATTTATCTGTAGGGGTAGAATGATATGCCAACGTATCGTTATGTAGGTCGCAGCTCTGATGGTAGTCAAGTAAGTGGGCAATTAGACGCGAATAACGAAGATCTTGCTGCTGAAAGCTTGATGAGTAAAGGGATCATTCCAACCTCTATCAAACTGGGCAAAAGTGGTGGTTCAGTCTTAGATATGGATGTATCGAGTCTGTTCTTTCCGAGTGTACCGTTAGAGGTGTTGGTTCTGTTTTGTCGACAGTTATACAGCCTAACCAAAGCGGGTGTACCACTATTAAGATCGATGAAAGGCCTCACTCAAAACTGCGAAAATAAGCAGCTGAAAGCCGCCTTGGAAGAGGTGGTTGCTGAGCTAACTAATGGTCGCGGCTTAGCGGCGTCAATGCAGATGCACCCAAAGGTATTCAGTCCGTTGTTTGTCTCGATGATTGGCGTTGGTGAAAACACAGGCCGTCTAGATCAGGCTTTACTGCAATTAGCTGGATATTACGAACAAGAAGTTGAGACTCGCAAACGAATTAAGACTGCGATGCGTTACCCAACATTCGTGATCAGTTTTATCTTGATTGCAATGTTCATTCTTAACATCAAGGTTATTCCACAGTTCTCAAGCATGTTTGCGCGCTTTGGTGTCGACTTGCCGCTGCCTACTCGTATCTTGATTGGTATGTCTGAGTTCTTTGTGAATTACTGGGGCTTAATGCTTGGAGTGATCTTTGGTCTTATCTTCGCTTTTAAAGCTTGGGTGAAGACAGACAAAGGCTTGGAAAAGTGGGATCGATTACGCTTAAAAATGCCGGTCATTGGCGGGGTAGTGAATCGAGCACTGTTGTCACGCTTCTCGCGTACTTTTGCTTTGATGCTTAAAGCGGGTGTTCCACTGAACCAGTCGCTAGCGCTTTCGGCGGAAGCTTTAGATAACCGTTTTCTAGAGTTGCGAGTTCAAGCCATGAAATCGGCCATTGAAGCCGGTAGTACGGTTTCGTCGACCGCGATTAACAGCGAAATTTTCACACCGCTCGTGATACAAATGATCTCCGTCGGTGAAGAGACGGGTCGTATTGATGAGCTATTACTTGAAGTGGCTGATTTTTATGACCGCGAAGTCGATTACGATCTGAAAACCTTAACCGCCAGAATTGAACCCATTTTGTTAACCATCGTTGCAGGCATGGTGTTGATTTTAGCTCTGGGTATTTTCTTGCCGATGTGGGGAATGTTGGATGCAATCAAAGGTTAGGGAATGCTAAATAACCTACAACGCTCACGTTTTGTTATTTGGACTGTGGTTATTCTTTTTCTTATTGTCGGTGTGCTTTCTGCATTCAAAACGGTAGAAGAGGAAGCGACTAACACAGCATTTATCGTCGCGAGCAAGCGGATTCTTGAACAAGCCAATTTGTTCAAACAGCAGTATTTGTTATTGGGTGCTGGGCAAGAAGAAGGCTCGGAACTCCCAAAGATCTACAGCAGAACTGGGTGGGTAATGCCTATCCAAGGTACGGAGCGAGACTGTAATTATTGGCTGGATCAATTATATCCTCAAGGGAGCATTTTAGGGCTAAGCTCTCCAAGAGTTGAAGATAAAAGTGACAACAGACACTTTCACTGTAGTTATCATTATACTGATAAATATCAGGTAGATATATTACTTGAAAGAGAAAGGTTTAGTGTAAAAGCCAATATTTTGGCTTTGTAAAAATATTGACAGTTTTTTTATGGTTTTATACGAGCGCGAATGTATAATGCGCGTTAGCAATTAGATGAGTAGGTAGAAAATGCTTAAAAATCAAAAGGGTTTCTCCCTAGTCGAGTTGGTTATAGTGATTGTTGTCGTTGGTTTATTGGCGGTTGCTGCTTTACCTCGTTTCTTAGATGTGACGGATGCAGCCAAGAAATCAAGTATTGAAGGTGTCGCTGGTGGTTTTGCAACCGCCGTTTTGTCGGCAAGAGCACAGTGGGAAGCAGAAGCTAGGCCGTCAGAGAATATAGGTGTTGAAACATACAATACTGTAAATTATGATGGTGTTGATTTTTGGTTAACAAGATCGAAGAACAGTAACAATGTCGATACCGATTTTAGAGATGGCTACCCATGGACTCTGAACAACGATTCGAGCACTGCACCACAAGATATTTCAGATGAAACCTGTTCTGAGTTGATGGAAAACTTACTGCAAAATCCCCCTAAAGTCGGTGCGGTTTCAGATGTTGCTAGCGACTCAAATTACAAATATTCAGCGCAAGCGAATTCAGGTGATGCAACCTGTACTTATGTTCAATTAGAAGGTAGTACAGAGCATGAATTTGTTTACGAAATTAAAACTGGTCGTGTGACCGTAACTTTGCAGTAAGTCTGCGTAAAATTAAACATAGAGAGAGCTTAACTATGAAAAGACAAGGCGGTTTCACCCTAATCGAACTAGTGGTTGTAATTGTTATTCTAGGTATTCTTGCTGTAACTGCGGCACCACGTTTCTTGAATCTGCAAGGCGATGCTCGAGCTTCATCTTTGCAAGGCCTAAAAGGGGCCATGTCTGGCGCTGCAGGTATTGTATATGGTAAGGCTGCTATTGAAGGCGTTGAGTCTGTAAGTGCTGCTGCTGGTACTGATGTTGATGGGATTACTACGTATTTTGGATACCCAACTGGCACTGCTACAGGTATTGAACTAGCTGTTACTGGTCTAGAAGAAGATTGGGATTCTGCTGTGTCAGGTGCAATTGGCGCCCCTGCTCAATATTATGCTACTTTTACTGCAGACCCTGAATTGACAACTGCAGCTGCTATTATTGCAACCGGCTGTTATGTTGTATATACCGAAGCTTCAGGGACTGGTGTTGATGAAGCACCGTCAACAATGGTAGTTGATACCGATTGCTAATATAGATTTTTTCTATTGAAGGCCAGCATTTGCTGGCCTTTTTTATTCAAGTTATAAACTAGAATTAGAATTGAAACTCATATTCGAAACCTTCATTATTCTGACTCTATCTTGTAATGTAGAGCTACTAAGAGTTACTTGGGGTATTTATGAATGCAAAGTTAAACTGGGGTTTTACCTTAGTCGAATTAATTGTAGTTGTTCTTTTGCTGGCTATTGTTTCTCTAACTGCGATTAGCCGCTTTAGTGGAAGACAAAGTTATGAATTGTATGCTTTGCAAGAACAAGCAGCATCTGTCATACGACAGGTTCAATTGAATCGAATGCAGTCTAACATGGATATGTCTGTGTCAGGAGCTGAAAGCTTACGTTTAGTGGCTGAGAGCAATTGCATCGGCGCACAATCTGCTTGTTACAACATATCTGAAACAAGAAGTGATGTTATTGCTAGTGATGATTATAGTTTCTCGTCTGTTCCTACCTCTAGTTACTCTTCTCCAATCGAATTCAACCTTTTAGGTAACCCTGAAAATACTGCATCATCTGGTGTTCAAATTACTATCTCATCTAATAACAGTCCAGACAGAGCTTGGGTTTGTATCAATTCTCAAGGTTTTGTCTATCCAAGTAACCAGGTATGCCCATGAAGTACGTAAATAGTGGCTTTACGCTTATTGAGTCGATCATTGTTATTGTACTACTTGGTTTTGCAATGCTCGCATTTTCTACTTTTCTCGCACCACAATCCGCGCTTTCAGGGCAAGTGAATTATTCCAACCGAGCTTCAGCATTAGGTCAAAGTATTATGACCGATCTGTTAGCTCGAGATTACGGAACGGTGAGCTCTGGTACTCCAATTGAACTCGGCAGCACTTATACTAATTTTGATGTGGATTTGGTTGTTGCCAACGATCCCCCAACTGCTTCGATGCAGAAATTTACGTTAACAATTACCGCAAGCAATAATCCTCCTATCACCTTAGTCGCTTACAGAGGGGAGTATTAATGAAGGGCAGAGGGTTTACACTTATAGAGATGATTTTAGCTATTGTCATCTCAAGTATCGTCTTGCTTGGTGTTGCGAACTTTACTGAGTTTGGAATGAGAGGCTATTTTGGTTCTGTAGAGCGCTTTCGACTCCAAACCGAAGCTAGGTTTGTATTGGAAAAGCTTTCTCGTGAAGTGAGACATGCTGTACCTAATCTGTTTCCTGCTTCTGTAAGTAGCGGTTGCGTATCATTTTATCCAATTGTTGATTCAGGTTTTTACGCTACCTCGGGGGCCGATATTAATTTCTTAGTTAGTGATACTGGAGCGACAAGTAGTTCATTACAATCTATGTCATTGGTTATCAATCCGACTAGGCCACATACAGATATCAGCAACCTCAATAATATATACCCCCTTGATAGTGTGGTTCCTCCAAGCGTATCTGCTGCATACTTTTCTATTCCAAATGGAGCTAACACTCTTGTCAGTGAATCTGTAGGTAAAAGGCACTACATTTTTGACTCAAATAACCTTGTGGAGTATTGCCTTGCGAATAGTAATTTACTAACTCGTAATGGTGTCACAATAAGCGATCGCGTTATGAGTGAGAATAGCACTCTGAGTTATCAACCTGCGGATGTTCAGAGTAACGGTGTTGTTGAGTTGATTCTCGAGTTTGCAGAAAATAATGAGTCCACAGTGTTTGAGCTAGATATACAGGTGATTAATGTCCCGTAAATCAACCCAAAAAGGTAGTGCGTTAGTCATTGTCATCTTTGTTATCGTGGTGCTTGGTTTCTTAGCGACAAGTTTGAGTCGAACGAGTTGGTCTGATAATGATTCAAACACTCGAGTTGTACTTGGCACACAAGCTTGGTTGCTCAGTCACTCTGTTAATGAATATGTTATGACTCAGTTTTATCCGGATCCTGATCCTCAGGCTTCTTCTGCTGTTGCTAGTGTTTGTAGCAGCAATGATCTCCAACCCGGAGGTGGGATTTTTACGGTAGCAAGCTCTATGGTTGATACGGCTTCGGTGAATTGCTCTCTTGAGCGAGTGCAGTGTTCCAATCGAGGAGAGCTTGATGGCTTTGTTTTCTATGTTCTAGAGTCTTCGGTAATTTGCGGTTCTGGTGTGAGCCAAGTGCAACGTAATCAAGAAGTGTGGGTGAAGGAGTCAATACGATGAAAGCATGTAGATATATTTTAGTTGCCTGTTTCTGCCTATTCCCTTTGATCGCGACAGCGTCGACTTGTAACGTAGATCCGAGCGGTGAATTTAAAATATCATTTAATATCAATTCCGCCCAGCTTGTTGAATCTGTGTTTGCAGAGCAAGAGCCCGGAAATAACCGCCCGGAATACACCATCTGGACCAATGATATTAATGAGCCTACGGTGGGAGATACGCCCTTTATTCGCGATCCTCGTTACATGGTTGGTGGGGGAGACTATAGTGTTCAACTGATTTATCAGCCGGGAGCGGGAAATGATGCCGGAACCGCAGACTACTACGTTGACGATGGGCAGGGTTTTACTTTTTTAGGCAATTACCCCGCAGACTTTAAAGGTATTCACCCGCAAAGCGTCGATATTAATAGTGGGGACAGTACTGAACTAGAATGTGACAGCTCGGATATCGAGCCACCGCCGGTTTATTCAAACGATGCTCAGTATGAATTTGGTATCGTTCAGTGCTCTGGTGGAGAATGTAAGATCCCACTGACTCAGTCTTATACCAACACGCCACTGGTGTTTGTGATGCCAACCATTGATTCAAGTGCCCCTGACGCGGATGCTCCTGCAACGTTAATGGTTACCGAGGTAAGCAAAACCGAAGCGACCATCAAGCAGATTAAGGCGCCAAAGAATGGCGGTGGTTCAGATTTAGATAGCCAACCGATAACAGAAGTCAGTTACCTTGCGATTGAGCCCGGTGTGGCCGATTTTAATGGCCATGAAGTCATAGCGGGTTATTTGAACACCGATGCAGCCAGTGCTAAATCAGGCTCAAATAGTAATGATAGAGTCCTTTATAGCGATTTTGGCGGAGCTGGCTTTTCTTCTAATCCGGTGGTATTGCATCAAATTCAAACTCGAAATAACAATGATAAATGGATGACCTCTGGCAAGGTTAGGCGAACCGATGAAACGTCATACATTGATTTGTTTTTGGAGCTAAGTGCTTCTCACCGCAGTAACGATGATTATGACGATGAGAAGATCGCGTTTTTAGCGACGTTAGCCACCAATACTAACCTTGATGTTGATGGTTTTAAGGTTCAATTTGCAAGAGGGTATGATACGCCAAGTCAAAGCGGTAATGACCCAATGTTGGATGGCTGTGAGGATAAGTATGCTACCACCTCTCTAACGAATATTGACGGGATCATAGCTAATAAACAAGAGAGGGCTGGTGGACACGGAGGCTGGCTACGTCGATGTAACATTAACACGAACCAAGTTAGCTTTGTTGTAGATGAGGACTTTAGAGACCGCACGCATATTCCGGAAGAAGTGGGTTACTTTGCGTTTGAGTTACCTGAGGTGGTTCCTGTTGCCAACGTGTGTAACTTGTTTCCCGAGCCCATTCAGAGTTGGACTGGTGTGAATAGCTCATTGACGGTTACCAGCCAGCAAACAAAATTTAGCGGCTGGTCTAATAACTATATTAATCAATCTTTAAAAAAGGTCTCTGAAGGCTATGAGCTGTTTAATGATAAATGGACAACAAAAGATGACTTTTTATTATTGGGTTTTGATGATGCGAGTGAGTTTTATCATATTTATAATTTTCCAGTGTGTGATGAACATCAATGTGATGTTGGTAATAATGATAGCCAACTTGAATTAAGAAAGATTAAAGGCAGTTACGTAACCTCTATTGCAGAAAAAAATCCATCAGAAAGTTTAACCATTACGGGCAAGGCTTCGGATATTTTGCAGAGCTGCGGAGCGGACTCAGAGATATGTTCTTACCAAATTAACGGTGAAACAATAGATGTTTTCATTGAGAGTAACTTGTCTAAGCTCGTTATCAACAAGCAGGGGAATGATTATAATCTAGTTCGAGTCGTCTTAGATGAAGACAGTTATATCTCAGATGTTAAAGTTAGTGGAGGGGCGGGTGTAGAACTGGTTTTTCCTGATAATTCCACGGTGACCTTTGATAATTATGAGCATGATGCAGGAGATTTGGTATATGCCTTTGAGGGCAACTCTCAAATAAATGTGATAACACGTATGAAGTTTAACTTGGCAGTTGATATACAATCTGACTTCGCTTATCCCATTATATACGCTCCTAAAGGTGAGGTCATATTTGACGTTGGGAACTCTACTTTCAAAGGATTTATTCTCGCAGATACTGTAGATTTAAATCAGACAGCTATTCATGGTGCCGTGACAGCGAGAGTCGCCGTGCTTGATAATGGTGTAACGATAATCAAACCTGATTATTCTTGTGAACCCCCAGTACAACAAGGATTATTGGTTGTAGAACCTCAACAATTATATAGCCTAACCTGTGAGCGAATTCCGGTTGAGTTTCGCCTAGAAGAGAATGGCGAATTGGTCGACTCTAATGAGCAGTTTGAAGCGACGGTAACCCCAACGGGAACGCGATGGTGTACGGGTGAAGCTAACAATGCGTGTGAAACTCCGGATTATACGTTTGATGGTGGCATTCGAACCTTGTATTTAGACTCTGATACGGTTGGTAGTTTCAGTGTTGGGGGAGTCTACGATTCAGAGCCCGCAACATCGACACAAGTTTTTTATGTGCCCTATAAGTTTGATACAAGCCCAAGCCAAATACATATGAATGCAGCTCAAGACTCTCAAGAGTTAGTGGTAGAGGTGACGGCTCAAGCTTGTGATCAAGGCGTTGTTAGCCCAGTAAATGGCTATACTAAAAACTTATCATTTGATGCTTCTAAAGATTACTTTCTTGAAATGCCTACCCCTGAAGATGGATCACTTGATGACTTCTCAGTTACAGATCTAAATTTTGATAATGGTGGTGCTACAACTGAAGTAAATTGGAGCAATGTTGGGCAAGTTAATGTAGTTATCAATGATCCTAGCTTTGATTGTTCTGAAATTGAAGGGTGTCCTATTTATGAACAGCCTGATTCCGCAAGTTCGGGGTTGGTTGGTAGCTTTGTTGTCAAATCTAAACCTTATGAGTTTGCTGTATGTACTGATAGCGATTCAAGTGGAACGAGCACAGAATCCAGTAGTAGTGGCTTTGTTGCAGCGGGGGAGAGCTTTGATGTGGACGTGAAACCCATGATTACCGGAGCTAATGTAAATTCCGTATGTTCAAATAATGTAGGTGTTCCTTCGAATTATTTTGTGTCTCAAGCTTCGATCAGTGTTTCCCATTATTTAGACACACCAAGTGAGGGTGTACTTGGCTATTTGATGCCCGACACGATATCTCCGAGTATTTCAATTAGTGATCAGTCAAATGGTGGGTACCAACTTGATGGGTTAACCTACTCAGAGGTAGGAAGTTTTGAATTGGTTGCAATTGAAACGGGTAACTTTTATAGCACCATTGCCCCTCCAAATGGTGATTCAGGTGTCACTGGGTCTAAAACTATCGGCCGTTTTTACCCCAAATACTTCATGCAAGGTGACCCTGAGTGGAATGTTACAAATCAAAGTGATATTGCATACTTAGACCAACCTTATGACTCAACCGTTCATCAGGTATACCCAATGGCATCAGGTGAAAGCAGTGTTGGTAACGCGCTTAACAACTATCAATTCTTTGCCCCGAGCCTACAAGCCAGTTTTGGTGTTCTAGATGATACAGCTGTCGATAATGGGTTCTTGCTGGATACTGAGGCAGGCACTTGGTCTACTGATCGTAAGCATTGGTTGTTGAACGATAGTGCCGCTGTTCTTCAGCGAGTTACGGATTTGGATGACGTTAGCCGCAGAGATGCACCGTTTAATACTTCAGATGCTAACTCCACTATTACCCACTTTGGCTTGACTGTTGCAGGAGTTGATCCTGTTTCATTTACTGACTCTGATATTTTGACTGATTCTGTCGAGTTTCCGGTCCAGCCTCCAGCTCGTTATGGTCGAGTGGTGCTAGATGATATTGGTGGCAATTCTGATACTACTCTAACTATTCCATTGCGCGCTGAGTTCTGGGATGGCAGCGAGTTTATTGTTAACGAGGATGATGACCGCAGTACCTTCAATGGGGCTAATACTTGTAAACAAGTTATTTGGCACAGTGAAGGGGCGGCAACCACTTTAGTTTCACTTAACGGTAGTGGAAATGTGGATGATGGAGAAGAAGAGGTCACAGCAAATCAAAATACGCCAGCAGGAACAGACGCGCCACGTGAGCAAGTTCGTCTGTGGTTAAGAATGGATGACTCTGAGCCTGATAGCGATGGCGGAAATAACATCTCATGTAGTGGCAGTGATCAAGATCAACCATGGCTACGTTACAACTGGCGCCAACTGGGTGATGAAGATCCATCCACCGTCGTCACATTTGGTATCTACCGCGGTAACGATCGTGTGATCTACCGAGGTGAAAGTGGCTTAACAGGTCAGTAATAATATAATTTTTGCCCCTTAAGTTAGGAATCTGTAAGAAATTGCGGGTTTCAGTCCATGTTTGCACTTCAATGCCTTGCCGTAACAGCAAGGCATTGGTACATTTAGTGCAATTTTTGTCTTCTAATTCTTGCAGGATGAGCGAAGAATATGTTTAAAAAACTTCGTGGCATGTTTTCAAACGACCTATCGATTGATTTAGGTACAGCCAATACCCTTATTTATGTAAAAGGCCAAGGCATTGTTCTTGATGAGCCTTCAGTTGTCGCTATTCGCCAAGATCGTGCGGGTTCTGCAAAGAGTGTCGCTGCTGTTGGCCACGCTGCTAAGCAAATGCTTGGTCGTACGCCTGGTAACATCTCAGCGATCCGTCCAATGAAAGACGGTGTAATTGCCGACTTTTACGTAACGGAAAAAATGCTTCAGCACTTCATCAAACAAGTGCATGACAACAGTGTGCTTAAACCAAGTCCTCGTGTTTTGGTTTGTGTACCTTGTGGTTCAACACAGGTTGAGCGTCGTGCTATCCGTGAATCAGCGTTAGGTGCTGGTGCTCGTGAGGTTTACCTAATCGATGAGCCTATGGCTGCTGCGATTGGTGCTGGCCTACGTGTCTCTGAGCCAACAGGTTCAATGGTTGTTGATATCGGTGGTGGTACTACTGAAGTTGCGGTTATCTCACTGAACGGTGTGGTTTACTCGTCTTCTGTTCGCATTGGTGGTGACCGTTTTGATGAAGCGATCATCAACTACGTTCGTCGTAACTACGGCAGCTTGATCGGTGAAGCGACAGCAGAGAAGATCAAACACGAAATCGGTTCAGCTTACCCTGGCGATGAAGTCGAAGAGATCGAAGTACGTGGTCGTAACCTTGCTGAAGGTGTGCCTCGTAGCTTTAGCCTAAACTCAAACGAAATCCTTGAAGCACTTCAAGAGCCTCTATCTGGCATCGTATCTGCAGTGATGGTTGCACTTGAACAGTGTCCACCAGAGCTGGCTTCTGATATCTCAGAAAACGGTATGGTACTAACGGGTGGTGGTGCACTGCTTAAAGACCTTGATCGTCTGTTAACAGAAGAAACAGGTATCCCTGTTGTTGTTGCAGAAGAGCCATTAACGTGTGTTGCTCTAGGTGGCGGTAAAGCGCTAGAGATGATCGACATGCACGGCGGCGATCTGTTCAGCGAAGAATAATATCTAGTGTTAGGCTCTTTTCTTATCTAGTTTTATGTAAAGAGCCTAGGACCTTGTCTATAGGATCAAATGTAGCTCTAGGACCAAATATAGAATGAAGCCAATTTTTGGTAGAGGTCCCTCTCTACAATTGCGCCTGTTTTTTGCTGTAATTTTATCAGCCAGCCTTATGCTGGCTGATAGTCGTTTAGATGCTTTCTCAAATGTTCGCTATCTATTAAACAGCATGGTTGCGCCTATTCAATATGCAGCCAACTTGCCTCGCACTATGTTCGATGGTGTTTACGACCGTTTTAGCACTCGCAAAGGGTTAATTGAATCTAACCATAATATTAAACGAGAAGTCTTGCGTCTGAAGAGCGAGCTGATTCTGCTTGAGCAATATCAAGAAGAAAACAAGCGCCTTCGTAAGCTGTTAGGCTCGCCGTTTATCCGTGATGAGAAGAAAGTCGTCACAGAAGTTATGGCGGTAGACACTTCACCATATCGCCATCAAGTCGTGATCGACAAAGGTCAGATTGATGGGGTGTATGAAGGTCAGCCGGTGATCAACGAAAAAGGCATTGTCGGCCAAGTCACTTTCGTTGCTGCTCATAATAGTCGTGTATTACTACTCACTGATGCAAACAATGCGATTCCTGTTCAGGTTATTCGTAATGACATCCGTGTGATTGCTTCGGGCAATGGCATGATTGATGAGATCCAGCTAGAGCACATTCCAACCAGTACCGATATACAAGAAGAAGATCTGTTGGTGACATCAGGTCTTGGTGGGGTATATCCAGAAGGTTATCCAGTCGCCTATGTTACGGCCGTTGATTACGACCCGAAACGTGAGTTCGCTGTGATTAAAGCAGAGCCTGTGGTTGAGTTCGATAAGCTCAGATACCTGCTGCTTGTATGGCCTGATGAAAACAAACAGATGCAAGCGGATCAATCGAGCATAGAACAAGCATTGTTAGAGGGCGAAGATGGCCAATAGCGTTTTGAGAAGCAAGGTAGTAATTTTCTGCTCATTTTTAATAGCACTGATTCTGCAGACGATCCCTTGGCCTGGTAGCTTAGATTTATTTAGACCATCTTGGTTACTGCTGGTTACGTGTTACTGGGTTTTGGCTCTACCGCATCGTGTTAACGTGGGTAGTGCTTTGATTTTAGGCTTATTGTGGGACCTTTTGATCGGCTCTACTCTGGGTATTCGAGGCATGATGATGGCAATAGTGATGTACATTATTGCGATGAACTTCCTCGTCATTCGTAACATGGCGTTATGGCAGCAAGCGATGATCATTGCCGCGTTAACGGTCTTGTTTGAGGTGTTGATCTTCTTTGGTGAATATTTGATCCAAGATGTTGTTTTCAATCCGTTATCGTTATGGAGCGCATTGATAAACTGTATACTTTGGCCTTGGATGTTTTTATTAATGAGACGCGTGCGTCGCCATTGGCATGTGAGGTAGCGTGACGATGGAAAAGAAACATTTAGTTTTGGCATCCGGCTCTCCACGCCGCAAAGAATTGCTATCTCAACTCGGTTATGAGTTTTCTGTCCTCGTAACCGATGTTGAAGAGTGTAAACACGCTCAAGAAACCGCCGAAGAATATGTTAAGCGACTATCTTTAGATAAAGCTTTAGCTGCGTTGTCTTTATTGAAAGATACCCCTTCTGAAAGGCAGCATGTCGTTCCTAGTTCTGATACTGTAGATCATGGCTCTGATATAGTCGTTCTTGGTTCTGACACAGTCGTCGTAAGCCAAGGGCAAGTGCTTGAGAAACCCACCGATTTTGCTGACTCTAAGCGCATGCTTACTCAGTTAGCGAATGAACGTCACCAAGTGATGACGGCGGTTTCTGTGGTTTCAGAAGAAAAACAAAGAACAGAAATCATTATTACCGACGTATGGTTTAAACCCCTCAGTGAAAAAGAAATAGAACAATACTGGCAAACAGGGGAGCCATGCGATAAAGCCGGTAGCTATGGGATCCAAGGTTTGGGCGGACGCTTTGTCACCCGAATCGAAGGTAGTTATTACGCCGTTGTCGGCTTACCTTTATTTGAAACGGACCAGCTACTGCAAGAATTCTTATAATTACTAATCTGAGGTGCACCATGAGTGCTGAATTGTTGCTGAACGTGACCCCGAGTGAAACTCGTGTGGCCATGATTGAAGGAGGGGCTCTTCAAGAGATCCATGTCGAACGAGATGCTCGACGCGGTATCGTAGGAAATATCTATAAAGGACGTGTAAGCCGTGTTCTTCCGGGAATGCAGGCGGCTTTTGTGGATATAGGCCTTGAGAAAGCAGCTTTTTTACACGCCTCTGATATTGTCCCACACACTGAATGTGTCGCTGAAAACGAAAAGAAACAATTTCAGGTTCGTGATATTTCAGAGCTTGTCCGTCAAGGGCAAGACATTGTGGTGCAAGTGGTCAAAGACCCTCTTGGTACTAAAGGTGCTCGCTTAACCACTGATATCACTCTACCGTCTCGTTATCTGGTATTTATGCCGGGCGCAAGTCATGTTGGTGTATCTCAACGTATCGACAGCGAGTCTGAACGTAACCGTCTTAAAAAAGTCGTGTCTCGTTACTGTGACGAACACGGTGGCTTCATCATCCGCACAGCAGCAGAAGGTGCAGATTCAAATGAGTTGGCACAAGATGCCGCATTCTTGAAGCGATTATGGCTAAAAGTATTAGAGCGTCGTGGTAAGCACAAGGCGCGTACTCGTTTGTATGGTGAGCTTTGCTTAAGCCAACGTATCTTACGTGACTTCGTCGGTACTGAGCTGAGCAAGATTCAGGTCGATTCTCGTCTAGAATATGAAAACCTAAAAGAGTTTACCTCTGAATACGTGCCTGAGCTGACAGACAAGCTTGAGCTGTATGAAGGTGATAAGCCTATCTTTGATATGTACGATACCGAGAACGAAATTCAGCGTTCATTGGATCGTAAAGTCGAATTAAAGTCTGGTGGATATCTGATTATCGACCAAACTGAAGCGATGACCACGGTTGATATCAACACTGGCGCGTTTGTTGGTCGTCGTAATCTAGAAGAGACGATTTTCAACACCAATGTAGAAGCGACTCAAGCGATTGCTCGTCAGCTGCGTCTACGTAACTTAGGTGGCATCATCATTATCGACTTTATTGATATGTTGTCTGAGGAACATCGTAAGCGAGTACTAACTTCTTTAGAGGCTGCGCTCGACAAAGACCGTGTGAAAACCAATATTAATGGCTTCACGCAGCTTGGGTTGGTTGAGATGACTCGTAAACGTACTCGTGAAAGTATTGAGCATATCCTATGTTCGAGCTGTCCTGCTTGTGAAGGCCGCGGCAGTGTGAAGACAGTTGAAACCGTTTGTTATGAAATTCTTCGAGAGATCACGCGAGTGAATCGTGCGTACGACGCCGATAAATTTGTGGTCTATGCGGCAGCTGCCGTAGCTGAGGCGTTAGAGGGCGATGAATCTCATGCGCTTGCGGAGCTTGAAGTCTTTATTGGTAAGCAAGTTAAAATCCAGGCTGAGCCTCTGTACATACAAGAGCAGTTTGATGTTGTTATGATGTAATGGAAATTTTGTGAGCTCAAGCGTTACTCTGATTCTACGTGCATGTTTATGGTTAGTGGTTACTCTCTTAGTAACGCTAGCCATTGCCGTTACTACACTGCGTGTAGCCTTGCCCAATTTAAACAAGTATCAATCTGAAATTGAGCTTTGGGTAAACCAACACTCCGGTTTTGATTTTTCGATTCAAGATGTGGGCGGTTTTTGGCGTAACACTCACCCCTCTATTGCTCTGCAAGGCGTTAAAGCTAGCCTCCCCAATGCAGAAGATGTGACCTTCTCTGTTGAGCGTGTTGAAGTCGAGTTTGACTTGATTCAATCGCTCGTGCAGATGCGCCCGGTTGTGGCCGATCTAGTCATGAATCAAATGTATCTTGATATCCGCTCAATTGATCTGTTTGCCGGACAAAATGGCAAAGACGAACCTACAGATCCCGAGTCTTCCAAGCGAGTGATACAAGAGCTCGATAATTTACTGCTAAAAACACTCGTCGATGTAACTGCAAAAGATTCTTCTATTCTTTATCACTCTGTTTCGGGTGAAGAACGTCAGCTCGATATAGAAACCTTAAAATGGCAAAATTCAGACAAACATCACCTTGCTGAAGGTGTGGTGAGTATCAAAGATGCCAATCTAAACTCTCTGTCAGTGAGTGCTAACTTTATTGATGGTGGGTCACTGACTGATGTGACTGGTGAGTTTTATGTCAGTGCCGACAGCATTTCTGTTAAGCCATGGCTTACGCATTATATGCAGGCGGAATCCGGCATTGAAACGGGTACTGTGAGCTTGAATAGCTGGCTTACGCTGCGAAATAGCAAGCCAGTGAGCGCTTATGTTGAGGTTTTACCCTCAGAACTGGCGTGGAACGAAGATGGCGAGCATGACCTCATGCTTGAGTCCGGTGTCTTTAAGTTGTCGCCGACGGATGATGGTTGGCAAGTAAATGGTCACTCACTAAACCTTAGAACGGATGACACACCTTGGCCGGAACTCGACGTAGCGTTCAAGTGGAATCAAGGTCCATGGCAACTCAACATTTCTGAGCTGGATATTGCGACTATTACTCCGTTGATTAAGCTGCTGCCTGACTCTGAACAATCAACCAAAATGATTAACGTATTGGCGCCGGGCGGCTCTGTTTCTGATATCCGTGTTTCCATGGGTTCGGGAATTGACAGTTTACGTTATTCAGCCAGTTTTTCTGATCTTGCTATCGAGCAGTGGGAACTAGTCCCAGGCTTTAGCCAAGTGTCTGGTAGTGTGTTTGGTTCGGCCTCGGAAGCGAAAGCTAGCCTGCATGTTATTGACGATGTGTTCCCTTATGGTGACGTATTCCAAGCGCCTTTGAATATCAAACAAGGTCAGGTTGATATTGTTTGGCAGCAAGATGAAAACGGCTGGAAGCTGTGGTCAGACAAAATCACAGCTGCCACCCCCGATTTACAAGTACTAGGCGCATTCCGCTTAGACTTCCCAAAAGATGCGAGCCCGTTTTTATCCTTCTACGGCGAAGCGGACGCTTACAATGTCGGTGAAACATGGCGCTACTTACCTACACTGGCTCTTGGGCAAGATCTAACAGACTACCTTTCAACTGCGATTCAAGCCGGTAAAGCGGATACCGTAAAACTGTTGTGGCATGGTGATTTGTCTCAATATCCATACACTAACCACGATGGTATTTTCCAGGTTTGGGTTGGCTTAGAAGATGCGAAATTCAGCTTTGATACCGCGTGGCCACTGATTACTGATCTTCAGCTTGATCTGTTGTTTGAAAATGATGCGATGCATCTGGATTCTCGCTCAGCTCAACTGATGGATGTGACGGCAGATCGAATCACAGGACGCATTCCTTATTTAGGGGAAGGCGGCCATATTGAAATTGAAGCTAAAGCGACGGCGTCTGGCAACGCAGTACGCGATTACATGACGTCTTCGCCACTGGTGGGCTCGGTAGGCGCAGCCTTAACCGCACTTCAAGTGAGTGGTGATGTCTCTTCTGAGTTCCAGCTGAATATTCCGTTTGATTCTGAAAAAGAAGCAAGAGCATGGGGTTACGCCGACTTAAGTGGCAACCATGTTGAGATTGAAGCGCCGCCAATGGTGCTCGAGAACACCACGGGTCGAATTGAATTTGATAATGACGTAGTGACGGCAAATGGCCTCGCTGCGGATCTGCTTAACCAAGGTATCTCGCTTGATTTTAAGGGCCTTAATGATGGTCCTGGCTATGCAGTTGATATTGATGTGTTAGGTGATTGGGACGTCAAGCCTCTAGAACCTTACATCGGTGAGCAATGGTTAAGCCGCTTATCAGGTCATGCGCAATGGCAAAGCCAGATTGATATCCAGCTGAATGATATCGGCTTTACCTACCAACTAGACTTACAGTCAGACCTAAAATACTTGGCGAGTGATTACCCATATCCATTGGCGAAAAAATCACTAGAAAGTGGCTCTGCAAGGCTACAGGCATCGGGTAACCAAGAGACGATTACCGCGCGCCTGCAATTGCCAAACACCAAGTACCAAGCTGAGATTGATATCACAGGCGACGTGCCTGAGTTAACGGCGACCAACTTAGTGCTTGGTCGCGGTGGCTACAAAATTAGCCCGGTGGTGGGCCATCACGCACTGATTCGTACAGACAAATTCAATGCCGATGATTGGTTATCGGTTGTAATGGAACCGGTAAAGCCTTCAACGGCTGTACTTAGTCAAATGAACACGCCAACCATACCTGCGCCAAGCCGTATTACCTTTGAGAGTAAAGAGCTGATCTTGGGTGGTATCTCTTGGAATGACGTCGATTTTAGTGCTCGTAAGAACAAACAGGCGTGGCAAATGGAAGTGTCTAGCCAAGAGCTAGAAGGGGATATTAACTACCTGCCTCCTTATGATTTGACAGTTTCACTGGATCGTCTGCATCTGTTTGTTCCTGAGTGGAGTGATAAGAACAACCAAGATCAGCAACTGCTGCAACGTAAAGAACAAGCTGCGCCATTGATATCCAAATTGGATAGAGAGATCCACGATGCGATGCCAAACCTGACCCTGACGCTGAACGACTTTTGGCTGCAAGGCTACAAGGTGGGTAAGGTCGATGTTGAAATGACGAGGAACGAAGATCGTATCGAGTGGAACAAAATCCAGGTGCGAAGCGGCGGTAACAAAGCGGATGTGAGTGGCTGGTGGGAACTGCAAGGTGACAAGAGTCATTCATCGTTAACCGTTGATGTTGAAGGTGAAAACAACAGCGAGCTCATGGAGCGCTTTGGTATTACTTCCGGGATTCAAAAAGCGCCATTCGCGTTGGAAGGTCAACTAAATTGGGATGGTTCGCCTTGGGGAATCAAAATGGATACCCTTGATGGCAACGTTAAAACCAAGTTTGGTAAAGGCATTATCTCGGATGTGAGCGGCGCAGCTCGATTACTTGGCCTGTTTAGCCTAGATTCGATCATCCGTAAGATGCAGCTCGATTTCTCAGATGTGTTTGATAAAGGTATGGCCTTCAACAGCATCACCGGAACGGGCGAGATTCAAAATGGTATCTTCCTGACCAATGATCTGAACATGGATGCGGTCGCAGGTGAGATGAAAATCAAAGGTATCGCTAACCTCAACACGCGTCAGGTTGATGCTGAGGTGAACTTTACCCCAGATATTACCTCGGGTATTCCCGTATTAACGGCCTTTGCGGTAACCCCTCAAACGGCGCTGTACGTATTGGCGGTGACCACGGTTATCTCGCCAGTTGTGGAAGTCTTTACCCAAGTAAATTATTCGGTGAAAGGACCATTGGATTCACCAACGGTGAGCGAACTTTCTCGTAGCTCTGGCGAGTTTCAGCTGCCAGAGAAGCTGAGAAAATTAGCCGAATAGGCCTTAAATTAGCCGAAAAGACCTTATGCCCGAGTCAGCGAATATACGGTGAAATGCTGATTTCTGAATCATAATGAATGGAGGATCGATACACATGGATTGTGTTGGGTTGATTCAAATGACATCTGGCCCCAGCCCTGAATTGAACTTTGAGTACCTTGCTCAAGAAGTTGCAAAGTGCAAAGAGTTGGGGGCTAAGTGGGTTGTTTGCCCTGAAAACGCGTTAGTTTTTGGCAGTAAAGCCGACTATCACCAGTGTGCTGAGCCTTTTAATGATGGCCCACTGCAAAAGAAAATCTCTGAGCTAGCAAAGCTTCACAGAATTTGGATCGTCATTGGCAGTATGCCGATAAGCACAACTAACGGAGTGACGACCACCACCTTGGTGATTGATGATTTTGGTTGCCTCGTTGCTCATTACGACAAGCTACACATGTTTGATGTGGATGTCGCTGACGCCCATAAGTGCTATCGAGAGTCGGATATTTTCACTCCGGGCAACCAAGTTGTGACAGCGGAAACGCCTTTTGGTCGCTTAGGTTTGAGTATTTGTTATGATGTGCGCTTTCCACACTTGTATTCAGAGTTACGTAAGCAAGGGGCACAAATCATTGTGGTGCCTGCGGCTTTTACAGCGGTAACGGGTCAAGCGCACTGGGAAGTACTATTAAGATGCCGCGCGGTTGAAACACAGTCGTGGATTGTCGCGGTAGGTCAAGGCGGAAAACACCCTTGCCAAAGAGAAACATGGGGACACTCAATGGTGGTTGATCCATGGGGACGAGTGGTCGCACAGTTAGACCAAGATCCTAAAAGTATGGTGGTTGAGATAGACACATCCAGTTGCGAGTCCATTAGGCAAAATATGCCCATCGCGCAACACTCTCGATTTACCAATCAATTTTAATTACAAACAAGAGCCATCTATGAGCATTAATCAAATTGAAGAAGCGCTACTGAACCCGACAGGGCTTACGGAGCAAAATATCGCAGATACATTGGCGAGTATTGCTACCCGCCAAATTGATTATGCTGATATCTACTTTCAGTCAAGCTGGCACGAATCTTTAGTGCTAGAAGACAGCATTATTAAAGACGGCTCTTTCAATATCGATTGCGGTGTTGGCGTTCGTGCAGTATCTGGTGAAAAGACTGGTTTTGCTTACTCTGACCAAATCCAATTGGATGGTCTTAAGCAGAGCGCAATTGCGGCTCGTGGTATTGCTAAACAAGGTCAAAACGGCAAGGTTCAAGCGTTCAAACGCAACTCTAATCAAGCTTACTATGATGCAGTTAACCCGCTTGCGAGTTGGGAAAAACAGCAGAAAACAGAATTACTAAAATCATTAGATGCTTACATTCGCACTAAAGAGCCGATGGTGACTGAAGTATCGGTGAGTTTAAGTGGTGTGCATGAGCAGATGCTGGTTGCTGCGACTGATGGCACTTACGCTGGTGATATTCGTCCGCTGGTTCGCTTGTCTATTAGCGTACTTGCACAGAAGGGTGATCGTCGTGAGCGTGGTAGCGCTGGTGGTGGTGGCCGTTTTGGTTACGACTTCTTCTTAAGTGATGACAAAGGCACTCAAGTTGCTTACCAATTTGCGGATGAAGCGATTCGCCAAGCATTAGTTAACCTTGAAGCAGTGGCTGCGCCTGCTGGTGCCATGCCTGTGGTTCTTGGTTCTGGTTGGCCGGGCGTTCTGCTGCATGAAGCGGTAGGCCACGGTTTAGAAGGCGACTTCAACCGTAAAGAGTCGTCAGTATTCTCCGGCAAAGTTGGTGAGCAAGTAACTTCAAGCCTATGTACGATTGTCGATGACGGTACATTAACGGATCTACGCGGTTCATTGAACGTCGATGATGAAGGTGTTAACGGTCAGTACAATACGTTAATCGAAAACGGCATCCTAAAAGGTTACATGCAAGATAAGCTGAACGCTCGTCTAATGGGTGTAGCACCGACAGGTAATGGTCGTCGTGAGTCATACGCGCATCTTCCAATGCCACGTATGACGAATACATACATGCTACCGGGCGAACACACACCGGAAGAGATCATCGCGACGGTTGAGAAAGGTATCTACGCACCGAACTTCGGTGGCGGTCAGGTCGATATCACATCAGGTAAGTTCGTATTCTCAGCGTCTGAAGCGTACATGATTGAAAACGGTAAGATCACTCACCCAGTGAAAGGCGCGACGCTAATCGGTTCTGGTATCGAAGCGATGCAGCAGGTGTCTATGGTGGGTAACGACCTAAGCATCGACCGTGGTGTGGGTGTGTGTGGTAAGGCTGGTCAAAGTGTGCCAGTGGGTGTTGGTCAACCAACATTGAAACTAGACTCGCTAACCGTTGGTGGTACTGAGTAATTCAGACTAACCTCTGCCGACTTACTTCAAAATATTAAATTGAAAAGCGCCTCCAATGTGAGGCGCTTTTTGTTTTTAGATTACTGATTCAGTGAGCGTATAGAGTCACTACATGTTCTCTTCCGCAAACTCAGCTAGTCGGCTACGCACCACACCATTGAGGTGGATGTTGGCACTGCCTTCGAAGTTTTTAAAACGCTCAACCATGTAGGTTAAGCCTGAAGTCACAGGGGTTAGGTAAGAAGAATCTATCTGCGCTAAGTTACCTGAGCAGACGATCTTAGTACCTTCACCACAACGGGTGATGATGGTTTTTATCTGTGAAGCGGTGAGGTTCTGACACTCATCCAAAAGCACAAAGGCATTTTGAATCGAGCGGCCACGCATGAAGTTGATTGATTTGAACTGGATATTGGCTTTGTCACAGATGTACTTCATCGAGCCTTCTGTGCAGTGGTCGTTCTTGTGCAGCGCTTCCAGTGTATCGGTCACTGCGGCTAACCAAGGCAACATTTTCTCTTCCTCTGTACCCGGAAGGAAACCTATCGATTCACCAATATCAGGGGTGTTGCGGGTTACGATGATCTTATCGAATTGCTTACGTTCAATGGTTTGTTCAAGTGCAGCAGCCATAGCAAGCAGTGTCTTACCACTACCTGCGGCGCCAGTGAGAATCACAAGATCAATATCAGGGTCGAGCAGCGCATCAATCGCCATGCCTTGATAGACGTTCTTTGGTGTGATGTCCCATGCTCTGCGATTCATCAATCTTTCGCGGCTGAGGTCTCTCAGGGTAATGCTTTCCGGCTCAATCTCCTCGACTCGAGCGGCAAAGTCACTTTCTTCGTCAATCACATATTGGTTGAGGAAGGTTGGCTCGAACGGCGCTCTTGCTAAGGTGTGCAGCGTCTTGCCGCCTAAACTTCTGCTCTCGACATTATCGATACCATCCCAAAATGAGCCTTCCAGTTGTTGGAAGCCTTTGGTGAGGTATTGGATATCATCAATCAGTTGGTCAGTTTGATAGTCTTCAACAAAACGTACACCGGCGCCTTTTGCTCGTAAACGCATATTGATGTCTTTGGTGATGAGAACCACTTCGCGTGGTGCGCGTTTATTTTGAAGATAGAGGACAGCGTTGAGGATTCGGTTATCGCCCGCCTTGTCATCGGCAAAGGCTTTGATGCTTTCTTGAAGTTCGTAGTCAGCGAGTATTGAAATACTGCCAGATGCATTTATGTCTTTAGAAAAAGGGATGCCTTCCGATATTTGGTCTGGTGTGGCTTCCCTGAACAGGTCTTCGAGCGTTCGAATCGCAATTCTCGCATCTCGAGCAACGTCTCTTTTACTGTCTTTGATTCTGTCGAGTTCTTCTAGCACTGTCATGGGGATAACGACATCGTGCTCTTGGAAAGAAAATATAGCGAAGGGTTCGTGAAGTAGGATATTGGTGTCTAAAACAAATAGCTTCCGGTTGGTCTCGCCCATAGCATCTCCTTGCCGACGTGCGGCTTGCCTTGCATTCATTGAACGTAGATAAAGCTCATATAAAGATTAGTATCTGATTCTGGTGATAGTCAACTACTCACCTAAACTTCATCTAGAGGAACAGCACCATATCGTTACGAGTGAATATGGTGTATTCGTTTGAGAGCAGCAATCTGCTACCTATAGATTAACCATGAATTTTTGACAGTTTGATTGCACTGGCGAAAACAGAAAAAAAGCATGAAATCATCTCCTTTAGGCGTGACCTAAATCACAGCATCGAGTAAGATTAGCGACCTTTTTCTGCACCATTTTCTCGAGATATTTATTATTGAGAGCGCACTTAAAAAGTGGCTGCAAACTAGACATTTTTGGCTATATTTTTAGTTCAGGAGCGATAATGTTCTTGTTTAAAACTGCAGTTAAGAAGACCAAATTCCAACTATAAGATTGAGGTAGTCGATTCATGACATTTGCTTTGGGGCAACGCTGGATAAGCGATACGGAGAGCGATTTAGGTTTAGGTACCGTTGTAGCAATGGATGCTCGCACAGTGACACTAATGTTTGCAGCGTCAGAAGAAAACCGTGTTTATGCACGTACTGATGCTCCCGTAACCCGAGTAACGTTTAATGTAGGCGATGTCATCGAATGCCAAGAAGGTTGGTCTCTGTCTGTCGAAGAAGTTATCGAAGACAAAGGGCTGCTAACCTACTTAGGTACTCGCGAAGATACCCAAGAAACAGAAGTCACTCTGCGTGAAATCTTCTTAAGCAACCAGATCCGCTTTAACAAGCCACAAGATAAGCTATACGCAGGTCAAATCGACCGTATGGATAACTTTGTGTTGCGTTACCGTGCGCTAAGCAACCAGTACCAACAACACAAGAGCCCGATGCGTGGCTTGTGTGGTATGCGTGCTGGCTTGATCCCTCATCAGCTATACATCGCTCATGAAGTGGGTCGTCGTCACGCTCCGCGCGTTTTACTGGCTGATGAAGTGGGCCTAGGTAAAACCATCGAAGCGGGCATGATCATCCACCAACAGGTGCTGTCTGGCCGTGCTGAACGCATTCTGATTGTGGTTCCTGAAACTCTACAACACCAATGGTTAGTAGAGATGATGCGCCGTTTCAACCTGCATTTTTCTATCTTCGATGAAGAGCGTTGTATTGAAGCGTTTGCTGAATCAGACAACCCGTTTGATACCCAGCAGTACGTTCTGTGTTCTTTGGACTTCCTACGTAAGAGCCGTAAGCGCTACGAGCAAGCACTTGAAGGCGAGTGGGACTTGTTGGTTGTCGATGAAGCGCACCACCTTGAGTGGAGCCAAGACAAACCAAGCCGTGAATACCAAGTGGTTGAAGGCTTAGCGGAAAATACGTCTGGTGTGCTACTACTAACAGCAACGCCTGAACAGCTTGGTCGTGAGAGCCACTTTGCACGTCTGCGTCTGCTTGATCCTGATCGCTTCTACGATTACGAAGCATTCGTTGAAGAAGAAGACCAATACGCACCGGTTGCTGATGCAGTAACGGCTCTGTTCTCTGGAGTGAAGCTTGAAAACAGCGCGAAGAACCAGATTACGGAACTGCTTTCTGAGCAAGATGTTGAGCCTCTGTTCCGTGTGATTGAAGGTGATAGCAGCGAAGAAGAGCAAGCGTTAGCTCGCCAAGAACTGATTGATAACCTTATGGATCGCCATGGTACCGGCCGTGTTCTTTTCAGAAACACACGTGCTGCAATCAAAGGCTTCCCTAAGCGTAATGTAAACCTACTGCCGATGGAGATTCCAACGCAGTACACAACCTCAATGCGTGTATCTGGCATGATCGGTGGCAAAATGGCTCCCGAAGCTCGTGCAATGAAGATGCTGTATCCAGAAGAGATCTTCCAAGAGTTTGAAGGTGAAGATTCAAGCTGGTGGCAGTTCGACTCACGTGTTAACTGGTTGATTGAAAAGATCCAAGACAAGCGCAGCGAGAAAATCCTAGTGATCGCCTCTCGTGCAAGTACGGCTCTTCAATTAGAGCAAGCACTGCGTGAGCGTGAAGGTGTGCGTGCAACCGTATTTCACGAAGGCATGTCGATTCTAGAGCGTGATAAAGCTGCGGCTTACTTTGCTCAAGAAGAGGGCGGCGCTCAGGTTCTTATCTGTAGTGAAATCGGCTCTGAAGGTCGTAACTTCCAGTTCGCTAACCAACTTGTGATGTTCGATCTTCCATTCAACCCAGACTTGCTTGAGCAACGTATTGGCCGTTTGGACCGTATCGGTCAGCTGCGTGATATCGACATTCATGTTCCTTACCTAAAAGGCACATCACAGGCGATCCTTGCGCGTTGGTTCGATGAAGGTCTGAATGCATTTGCGGAAACTTGTCCAACGGGTCGCACGGTTTACGATAAGTACTCAGATGTTCTTATCGAGATGCTGGCTTCTGGTAACACTGAGCAACTTGATGAAGTGATTGAAGAGTCTGCCAAGCTAAATCAAAGCCTGAAATCAGATCTAGAAAAAGGCCGTGATCGCCTATTAGAAATGCACTCAAACGGCGGCGACAAAGCGCATGAAATTGCAGAGAAGATTGCCTCGACTGACGGCGACACTAACCTAGTAACGTTTGCACTAAGCCTGTTCGATACGATTGGCTTGAACCAAGACGACAAGGGTGAGAATGCTCTGGTTGTAACGCCGTCTGAGCACATGATGGTGCCAAGCTACCCAGGCTTACCATACGAAGGCGCAACCATCACGTTTGATCGTGATACTGCGCTTTCTCGTGAAGACATGAACTTCATTAGCTGGGAACACCCAATGATTCAGGGCGGTATCGATCTGCTACTGAGTGAAGGTGTTGGTGCATCAGCGGTATCACTACTGAAAAACAAAGCGCTGCCAGTGGGTACTATCCTGCTTGAGCTGGTTTACCTTGTGGATGCGCAAGCGCCGAAACGCAGCGGTATCAGCCAGTTCTTGCCTAAGACGCCAATTCGTTTGATGATGGATGGCCGTGGTAATGACTTATCAGCTCAGGTTGAGTTCGACAGCTTTAACCGTCAATTAAGCCCTGTAAACCGTCACCTAGCGAGCAAGCTAGTTAACTCGGTACAAGGTGAAATTCACAAGCTAATCGAAGCGGGTGAGACGCACGTACTTCCTAAAGTGGAAGAAGTGCGTGAACAAGCTCAACGAGATATGCAGACTAACCTGAACGGTGAATTAGAGCGTCTACAAGCGCTTAAAGCCGTGAATCCTAATATTCGTGATGAAGAGCTAGAGGTAATCGAAGCTCAAATCAATGAACTGACCGGTTACATCAGCAAAGCTCAGGTTCAGCTAGATTCATTACGCTTGATTGTGGTTTCTCACAACTAGTTTTGAATTAGCGAAATGCTTCAACGAAATAAGGCCTTCATTATGAAGGCCTTATTTGTATCTGTAGCTTAATTAACAATTCAAGTAGCTGGTTACATTAACCACTTCCACCAAACAAATACCGCTAGGAAACCAAATAGGTAAACAAGACCTGCTACAGACAACCATTTTAGTTTGCTGCCAATGGCTAGCGCTTCTGGAAGCTTAGCTTTGTTGACCAAGATGAAATTAAGCAGAGCGAAGAATGGCGTTGTTGCAAACGCGAGTACCATTGCGAAATCGAGCATAGGCATCAGTGCTGCGCTAAAGAACATCACAATCGCGAGTGCCGCGATAGAGACAATGATTATCCAGCCTTGCAGCATTCTTGGGCTTGAATCTTTTTTGAATAATAGACGTTGTGATTCAGCAAGCACGCGTGAGTAGCCATCGATAACGGTAATGGTGCTACCAAAGATACAGAAGAAAGCGATAAGAGCGATTAACGGGCGAGACCATTCACCAATTGTCGAAGCGTAGATGCCGACCAATTGATGAGTAAAGCCAACACCGGAGCGAGACAGTTCAACTCCCGAACCGTGAAGTACTAGCGCGCCTAACGCAACGAATACTAAAGCAAGCAGCGCCGTACCAATGTAGCCAACGTTAAAGTCGAACAGCGCTGATTGTGCGGTCACTTCCTGCTTCTCTTTTTGGCTTTTTAGCCACATAGAGGTGATGCTTGATATTTCGATAGGCGCAGGCATCCAACCCATGGTCACCACGACAAAACCAATAGCAGCCAATGACCAAGGCGACGGTGGAACAAAAGCAGCATCAGGTTCGACTGGAGAGCCGATAGCAATGGCGACTGCAGCTAAGGTTGTGATGGTTAAGATCGCCATGATCGCTTTAGATAGTGTATCTAGAGCACGATAATGGCCAGCGAATAGAATGATTAAGCATGTCGCTAAAACGATCATGCACAAGGTGCTAGTGGCTAAATCGAAAGGAACAAAGTAACTGAGTAGGCTTGCACTGAATAATAGCAGGGCAGCGGTATTCACGACCGCAGATATGGCACTCAAGATCGAAAAGATCACAAGGTATGGGCGGCCTAGGTTAGAGTAACCTTCCACCAAGCTTTGACCCGTTCCTAGCGTGTATTGGATGCCGGCTCTGAAGAATGGATATTTAAATACGTTAACGAGGATAATGAGAGCGGCAAGCTGCCAACCATAAATCGCACCCGCCTTGGTTGAGGCGACTAAGTGAGAACCACCTACAGCCGCTGCGGCCATCATAACGCCTGGGCCAAGAGACTTAATTAAACTTGATAGGGGAGCTGAGGTTGGTGTTTTTGTGTTGGTGGTTTTAACCGTACTGTCCATCATTTTTCCTTTGATGCTGACTTCTTATTTTCCGTTCCCCTATCAATACCATGTTTTGTAAGGTCGTCAACTTTTATGTACAAAAAAGACTTAAATTGTATTTTTTAATAAACAACTTGACCATAAGTTATTATTTAACAGTAACTAGAGGCTAGAATGGCGTTAGAACATTACGCACCACCGCGTGACCCCTGGATTGATATTGTTTATCAAGATGACGATATTCTTGTGGTAAATAAACCTGCTGGCTTACTTTCAGTTCCTGGGAGGTTACCAGAGCATTACGACAGTATGTGGAGTCGCCTAGTCGTGGATTTTTCAGATATTCAGGTGGTGCATCGCTTGGATATGTCGACATCGGGCTTGATGCTGCTCGCTAAACACAAACAAGCTGAGCGTCATTTGAAGAAGCAATTTCAATATCGACTGACACACAAACTCTATTACGCCCGAGTATGGGGTTCAGTAGAAGAAGCAGAAGGTTTGATTGACCTCCCTCTTATTTGCGATTGGCCAAACCGGCCGAAGCAAAAAGTGTGTTTCGAGGATGGTAAATCATCACAGACTCGTTATGTGGTAGAACAGCAAGAACTCCAAACGACTTTACTTAAGTTACTGCCAATTACCGGGCGTTCTCACCAATTGAGAGTGCATTGCATGGAAATAGGCGCACCGATTGTGGGCGATGAGTTTTACGCAACATCAGAAGCATTTGAATACAGTGATAGGTTGGCTTTGCATGCGTGTGAGCTGAGCTTTTATCATCCAGCGAATAATCAATTGTTTAAAGCCTTTGTTCCCTGTGACTTTTATCCTCAAGCATCCCCACAAATCGAACAGCACTTTGAAATTGCGCTTGAGCTTCCAGACTACAGTAAGCTAAAAGCTTAGAATGGACTGATTCATAGATCTAACCAAGGAAGAAGAATGCCAACGCTGAATGTTGTGTTTCTCGATAGAGCGACTATCCCATCTCAAATTCATTTAAAGCCTCTGAGCTTTGAGCATGAATGGGTAGAGTATGATTTCACAGCTCCTGAGCAAGTATCAGAGCGAGTTGAAGAAGCTGATGTGGTGATCACTAACAAGGTAGTGCTCAATGAGTCGAATCTCGCTGGTGCGAAAAAACTCAAGTTGATCGCGGTTTCAGCGACCGGTGTTAATAATGTCGATGTGGAATACTGCAAATCTAAAAACATTGCAGTGACAAACGTGCAAGGCTATGCGATTCAATCGGTTCCTGAACATGTCATCGCAATGCTGTTTGCACTTAAACGAAACCTTGTTGGTTATCATAAAGACATTGAGGCGGGCGAGTGGCAAAAGGACAAGCAGTTCTGCTTCTTTACTCATCCGATTCAAGATGTGGCTGGCAGCACACTGGGGTTGATGGGGAGTGGCAGCTTAGGTCAAGCCACCGCAATGTTAGCCAAAGCGATTGGTATGAAGGTGATGTTTGCCGAGCGAAAAGGAGCAGAGTCTTGTCGAGAAGGGTATCTACCTTTTGATACGGTATTGAAGCAAGCGGATGCGATCAGTCTACATTGCCCATTGACTGATGCGACCCAAAATCTGATTTCAGAGCGAGAGCTCACAATGATGAAATCGAGCGCGGTATTAATTAATGCCGGGCGCGGAGGTCTAGTAGATGAACAAGCCCTAGTTGAGGCTTTGAAAAAACATGAGATTGCAGGCGCAGGTATGGATGTGTTTACACAAGAGCCAGCCGACAACTCAAATCCACTATTGGCTAATAGCCACTTACCGAACTTATTACTCACTCCACATGTGGCGTGGGGCAGTGACAGTTCAATTCAAAAGCTGTCTGATATCTTAATCGACAATATTGATGGGTTTGTTGCGGGTAATCCGCAGAACTTAGTGAGTTGATTGAAGAATTAAATTGCGTGAACGAAAAACAAAAAAGGTTGGCTTTTAGGCCAACCTTTTTAGATCGTTGTGTCGATTAAGTGATTTAGCCTTGCGGCTTAACTACCAATACATTGATTGGTGAGTTCTGTACCACTTTGCTTGCAACAGAACCAAGCACAACTTTGTCGATTTTCGAACGCTTATGACTAGGCATCACGATAAGGTCAGCGCCCAGTTTTTCTGCGTAATCAAGGATCGTTGTGTAAGTCTTGCCTTCGGCAACGTGAACTTTATACACCACTTCATCGTCAATGTGCTTGTCAGCAAACTCTTTCAGCTGATTTTTCACATCAAGCTTCATTTGGTTCGCTGCATCTTTCGGGAAGTAAGACGCAACCATCGACATGTGAATGCCCGGTAGTACGTTAAGAATGTGGACTTCAGCATTGCTGTGTTTCGCGTGCCATACCGCTAGCTCGACGGCTTTATCAGAAAAGCCTTTGTCGTTAAGATCAACGGGAACAAGGATTTGTCTATACATGTATTCGTCTCTTTTTGAGCAGCGCTTAGTACATACCAAACGCTGTAATTATCTTTTCCATGTAGTAAAAAAGCCAAATAGAGTAGAGCGCTACTTGGCTCTATCCATTACGCGCTAATCTCATCCTTACGAGCACGCCTTCTTTGGTTCATCGCTAAACCAATCAAAATCAGTAGGGCAGGTAAGAATACCCACTCTTTCATTGGTCGTTCTGCGTCTTGGATAACTGATTTAATTTCCCAATCAAAGTCAATGCCAGCGGCTTCTGCAGGGCTACCAAACTCAACCATATCAACAATCATCTTGTCGTCAGCTTGTGTCAGCATTAGGCCCATTGAAGCAATGCGGTCTTCACTTGTTGTCGCAGAATCTTCAAACGGAAGGCGAACTGTTTTCTCAGAATAGTTACCTTCTAAGTTTTCGCCACCTACTCTCAATTCAAGTGATTGTCCCACAGATAGATTTTCTGTGATTTGAGCGATCTCAACTCCAGGTGAAAGAACTTTCTCTGGGTAAATCATGTCCCACCAGAAGCCAGGGCGGAAGAAAGTGAAGGTTAATGCAATAAGCAGCACCGTTTCCCACCACTTGTTCTTGGTGAACCACCAACCTTGTGTTGCAGCTGCGAAGATAAGTACCGCAGTCACAGATGAGAAAATCGTTAGTGCTAAGTGCCACCAAGAATCAATGCCCATCAGTAGTAGTTGAGTATTGAAGATGAACATGAAAGGTAGAATTGCGGTACGGATATCATAGGTGAAGCCTTGGATACCAGTACGAATCGGATCTGATTTCGCAATTGCCGCTGCTGCAAACGCCGCGAGACCTACCGGAGGTGTATCATCCGCAAGAATACCGAAGTAGAACACGAATAAGTGAACCGCAATCAATGGAATGATCAAGCCGTGCGCAGCGCCTAGGGTCACGATTACCGGAGCCATCAGCGTTGATACAACGATGTAGTTCGCCGTTGTTGGCAAGCCCATACCTAAGATCAAGCTGATTACTGCAGTGAATAGCAACATAAGAATGATGCTACCGCCTGAGATAAACTCAACGAAGTCCGTCATTACTAGACCGATACCCGTTAGAGTCACCACGCCTACAACCGTACCTGCAGCCGCTGTCGCGACACCGATACCAATCATGTTACGTGCGCCTGAAACCAAGCTCTCTGCGAGATCAACGAAGCCAGCTTTAGTTTGCTCTGCAAGATCGTCTGATTTGTTCATCAGAGTCATTAACGGACGCTGAGTGATCAGAATGAAGATCATGAACACGGTCGCCCAGAATGCCGACAGACCTGGAGAGAAACGTTCAACTGTTAAACACCAAACAAGCACCACGATAGGCAATAGGAAGTGCAGGCCAGACTTAATTGTTGGACCTGGATCCGGAACTTCTTTGAGATCCGCATCGATTTCCATGCCGCCTTCAGATGCGTATTTTGCTGATACACGAACCAGAGCGACATAAGCGACTAATAGCGCCACCGTTACGATTGGTGTTGCAGCATCGCCAAAGACATCTTTCGTCCAACCGACACCGTAGTAAACTACGGCACTGATAACACACAGACCTAAAATGGTACCCGTGAAAGACAGTAAGCTTTGTACGATAGTTGGTGTGTGGCGACGAGGTAGGCCAGTCATACCTGCTTTACATGCTTCTAGATGAACAATGTAAATCAGAGCGATGTAAGAGATCAGAGCGGGCAGTAGCGCGGCTTTGATTACTTCTACATACGAAATGCCCACATACTCAACCATCAAGAAGGCTGCTGCACCCATGATAGGTGGTGTTAATTGACCATTGGTTGAAGCCGCGACTTCTACTGCGCCTGCTTTAGTGCCCGGGAAACCAACACGCTTCATTAGCGGGATAGTAAAGGTACCCGTGGTTACCACGTTCGCGATAGATGAACCTGATACCAAACCAGACAGACCTGATGCGACAACGGCTGCTTTCGCTGGGCCGCCTTTCATGTGACCAAGCAGTGAGAATGCAACTTTAATAAAGTAAGCACCGGCGCCAGCACGTTCTAGCATTGCACCAAACAGTACAAACAAGAATACGAATGACGTTGATACGCCAAGTGCCACACCGAATACACCTTCAGTTGTTAGCCACAGATGCGACATTGCCTTGTTCAGGCTCGCACCTTTGTGGGCAATAACGTCCGGCATGTGAGGGCCGCCAAAGGTATAAAGTAGGAATACTGCTGCCACAACCATAAGAGGTGGACCCAAAGCGCGTCGTGTTGCTTCAAGCAGTAAAACCATACCGAATACAGCCGCAACAATATCGAATGTTGTTGGTGCGCCCGATCGCTCAGCGAGTTCAGTATAGAAAATATAGATATAAGAAGCTGAAAAGCTACCTACAAGCGCTAATATCCAATCGACTGCGGGGATGCGATCCCTAGGCGAATTCTTCATGGCTGGATAAGCGGTAAAGGCTAGGAAAATAGCAAACGTAAGGTGAATTGCTCGAGCTTCAGTGTCGTTTAAAATTGCGAAGTTAAAAATGAACGGCAGCGGAGATGCATACCAAAGTTGGAACAGTGACCAACATAGAGGCACAAACCATAAAATACGGCCTTGGATACCACGAGGGCTACGCGCACCAGTATCTGATTGTGCCACCATTTCTTGCACATCTGGAGACGGTGATGTTGTCTGCGTCATGTACTTTATCCTTATTATTGATGGTCTGCCTTTTCTTACGAACAACCAAACGTTATTTATTTCCTATCTAGTGTAGTGAATGGATAGGGAAATGCGTTTTTTGTTCGTCTTTGTCTTAGGCTTGATACGAAGGTAAGTCCTCCAAATTGGAGAAACTTAAAGGGCTGTTCTTTTCACTTAAATTATTTTTATAAAACGTGAAAAGCCAATAAGGAGGGCTAGCCTCCTTATTGGTGTAGTAGGCTTAAAGTAGAGTTACTTTAGAAGGCCCACTTCTTTGTAGTATTTTGCTGCGCCTGGGTGAAGAGGGATAGAGATACCCGCTTTAACCATGTCTTCTTTTTTCAGGTTAGCAAATGCTGGGTGTAGGCGTTTGAAAGTGTCAAAGTTTTCAAATACTGCCTTAGCAACGTTGTATGCAACTTCTTCAGAAACGTCTGAAGTTGTTACCATAGTAGCTGCAACACCGAAGCTGTTTACGTCAGCGTCAGTACCACGGTACATACCAGCAGGAACTGTGCTGTAAGCGTAGTATGGGTTTTCAGCTACGATCTTGTCGATCTGTGGACCTGTTGCTGAAACCAGTTTTGCATCACAAGACGTTGTTGCTTCTTTGATTGATCCGTTCGGGTGACCAACCATGTAGATGAATGCATCAATCTTGTTATCACAAAGTGCTTGTGAACGCTCAGAACCTTTAAGTTCAGAAGCAAGCTTGAAGCTGTCGTTAGTCCAGCCCATAGCGTCCATTACAACACCCATCGTTGCACGGTCACCAGAACCTGGGTTACCAATGTTTACACGCTTACCTGCTAGGTCAGACACATTGTTGATGCCAGCATCAGTACGAGCGATGATGTTGAACGGTTCTGTATGTAGAGAGAACATCGCGCGAAGTTTCTTGTATTCGCCCTGATCTTTGAACTTACTTGTACCGTTGTAGCCGTGGTATTGCCAGTCCGATTGAACAACACCGAAATCTAGTTCACCAGCACGGATGGTGTTAACGTTGTAGATTGAACCACCAGTAGACTCTACAGAACAACGAATGTTGTGGTCTTTGCGGCCCTTGTTCACTAGCTTACAAATCGCACCACCAGTTGGGTAGTAAACACCCGTAACTGAACCAGTACCAATCGTGATGAACTCTTGAGCGTTAACAGCGCCAGCGCCCATTACAGCAGCTGCAATAGCACCAACTTTAATAAGTTTGGTAAATGCCATGAATTTCCCTTCCTTTATTCATTATTAACCCTGAAACAAGTGTAGTTGCTTCAGGAGTTTCCTATTTGGAAACGGCACCTTTTTCAATCCATGTGATGAAAAAGTGGCTGAATAATATCAAAAATTGGCAGAAAATTACTCGAATGTTAAAAGATATAGCTAAAAAATCTAACAAATGATGTCTTGATCTCGTGTTTGATTTGCTACTGAGTTTTTAAAATCAATGGTTTAGTGTGATTTTGGAAGGGAGGTATGGATATTCTAGGATGTGATTTGGATCACGAAGCAAATAGATACTCGTGATCCATTAATAAGGCTGATAGTTATGAAACAGCGATCAATTATCCTGCGTATTCAAACAGTTCACACACTGAATCAAACAGTTGCTTAGTGGTAACCGATAACGTTGGGGTAATGAAGATAGTATCATCACCTGCGACTACGCCCAGTATACCTTCCGACTTACCTAGTGAGTCTAATAAACGAGCAATCAGCTGCGCCGCACCAGGACCTGTGTGTATCACCACCAATGCATTGTTGTGGTCAATATCTAGTACTAATTCTCGTAAAGAGCTAGAAACGGTCGGAACACCTAGCTCAGCAGGAAGACAGTAAACCATCTCCATTTTTGCGTTACGAGTTCGAACGGCACCAAACTTGGTTAACATACGCGAGACTTTAGACTGGTTGATGCTTTC
This sequence comes from Vibrio sp. 10N.222.52.B7, assembly GCF_041474275.1. NCBI lineage: Bacteria > Pseudomonadati > Pseudomonadota > Gammaproteobacteria > Vibrionales > Vibrionaceae > Vibrio > Vibrio sp. 10N.222.52.B7. Next base: position 60,283 of record NZ_JBFRTU010000014.1, read on the forward strand.
AAAACCTTCGTGTTTTAGGGCATCCACAATTTCGCCTTGTGAGCCAAAACGTTCTTCTTTTAGTAAGGCTTTAAATGCACGAACTAAGTTGTCTTGCTTTTCTGTATTGCGCATATGTCATTCTTATTCATTAACAAAGATGTTTGCATATTCTCGCATACATATTCAATTTTAGCCAAAACATCCCTGTAATTTGTTAGTCATATCACTGTAAATATTTAATAGAATAATGTGTTATTTGCGACGACTTATTTTGTTATTTCAGTCGATTATCGCCATAATGCGAACTTGCTGTGTAGCACGGTTTTATTGACTTGCGCGAAGTCGCAAAGCTAGCGTTAATTGATTGTAATCACTTTGTGATTAATATAGTTTTTTAACTTAGATTTAGCTCAAGAATTACCCTACAAAGAATCTATAAGAGAAAGCTCTCAAGGAGAATAACAATGAAAGTAGCTGTTATTGGTGCCGCTGGTGGCATCGGTCAAGCCCTAGCCCTACTACTTAAGAACCGCCTACCTGCTGGTTCAGATCTTGCACTTTACGACATCGCTCCGGTAACACCGGGTGTTGCTGCCGATCTTAGCCATATCCCAACGCCTGTTTCGATCAAAGGTTACGCGGGTGAAGATCCAACACCAGCACTAGAAGGTGCGGATGTTGTACTTATTTCAGCGGGTGTTGCTCGTAAGCCTGGTATGGATCGTGCGGATCTTTTCAATGTGAACGCTGGCATTGTTAAGTCTCTTGCAGAGAAAATCGCAGTTACTTGTCCGACTGCTTGTGTTGGTATCATTACTAACCCAGTAAACACAACAGTGCCAATCGCGGCTGAAGTACTGAAGAAAGCGGGCGTTTACGACAAGCGTCGTCTATTCGGTATTACGACTCTTGATGTGATTCGTTCTGAAACGTTCGTTGCTGAACTAAAAGACAAAGATCCAGGCGACATCCGTGTTCCTGTTATCGGTGGTCACTCAGGCGTAACGATTCTTCCTCTACTTTCTCAAGTTGAAGGCGTAGAGTTCACTGATGAAGAAATTGCAGCGCTAACGACTCGCATCCAAAATGCAGGTACTGAAGTAGTAGAAGCTAAAGCTGGCGGCGGCAGTGCGACACTGTCTATGGGTCAAGCGGCTTGTCGTTTCGGTCTTGCACTAGTTAAAGCACTTCAAGGTGAAGAAAACGTGATTGAATGTGCATACGTTGAAGGTGAAGGCGAGCACGCTCCATTCTTCGCACAGCCAGTTAAACTAGGCAAAGAGGGCGCTGAAGCGATCCTTAGCTACGGTGAGCTAAGTGACTTCGAACGTAACGCTTTAGATAGCATGCTTGAAACGCTAAATGGTGACATCGAGATTGGTGTTGAATTCGCTAAATAAGCGAAACGCTATTTAACTCAGACTTAAGCTAATTAATAAGGGCCGGTCATTATGATCGGCTTTTTTGATCCTGAAGTTCAAGCTACTCGTATTTAGCTTTACAATTAATGTGAAGGTAAATGTTATGGCTACTGTTCAGAAGGGTATGAATGTCGAATATTTGGGGCACTTAGGAAAAGTATTGGTAATTGATGAGCAAGAGCAGTACGCGCTAGTAGAGACTTACAACGGGCAAGAGCAGTACGCGGTGCCAATGGAAGAGCTTGAAGAGATTGAAGCACAACTGCCGTTATCATTAGAAGCCAGTCGATATTGAATTTGGCTCACCTACAAATATTTGTTGAAAACCAAAAAAAAGAGCCCTGAGGCTCTTTTTGTTATTTATATAGAAGCTAGAAGCTAGAAGCTAGAAGCGAGTTGTCTATTAACCTGCTTACTTACTGCGTTTAACAGCTAAGTGTGCGAGCGTGGTTAGCGCTTGCTTATATTCAGAGTCAGGAAGTACAGAAAGCTCAGCGATGGCTTTATCGGCCTCTTCGTAGGCTTTATTTGTTGTGTACTCTAAAGAGCCTGTCTCTTTCATTACAGCCATAATGTCGTCAAGACGTTCCATGCCGTTCGCTTTCTCAATCGCTTCACGAATCATGCTTGCTTGTTCAGGAGAGCCATTATGCATTGCGTAAAGTAGAGGAAGCGTTGGTTTGCCTTCGGCAAGATCGTCACCAACGTTTTTACCCATCTCTTTACCATCTGCAGTGTAATCCATCACATCGTCAATCAGTTGGAATGCGGTGCCTAGGTATTTACCATAGTTCTGCATTGCTGTTTCGATCTCTGGTGATGACTCAGTAAGAATCGCGCCGATTTGGGTCGCAGCTTCGAACAAACGAGCAGTCTTAGAGTAGATCACCTGCATGTAGCTTTCTTCTGTGGTGTCTGGGTTATTGCAGTTCATTAATTGTTGAACTTCACCCTCGGCAATCACGTTTACCGCTTCACTCATTAACTCAAGGATCTTTAAGGATCCTAGCGTTGTCATCATTTGGAATGAGCGTGTGTAGATAAAGTCACCCACCAAAACGCTAGCGGCATTACCAAAAGCGGCATTGGCCGTCGCTTTACCACGTCTCATGTCCGATTCGTCGACAACGTCGTCATGAAGCAGGGTTGCGGTGTGAATAAACTCGATAAAGGCTGCAGAGGTGATATGAGCTTCACCTTGGTAACCAAGTGCGCGGGCAGATAAAAGAGCAAGCAAAGGGCGTAGGCGCTTTCCACCACCGCTAACGATATAAAAACCAAGCTGGTTGATTAAACTTACGTCAGAATTAAGTTGGGCTTGAATTGTTTCATTCACTTTTGCCATATCATTGGCAGTAAGCGTTTGGATAGCTTTAAAATCCATTGTTCATCCGGCTGAAGTTAGACCCTGTAAGGCTTATACGTTGTATTCAATTGTTGAATAATACACTAAAAAACGTTGATTAATACATCGCTAAAGGGCATGATTGCCACACTTTTCTTTGGCGAACAGGTTTTCGCCAATTTTTTAAAAATATGGCTTGTCATAGCGCCATGATTCCCGTAGAATCTGCGCCCTATTGATTAGTTTAGCGCACACCCGAGTTGTACAATTGACAACCATAGGCTGTGCGGAAAAAGCGGAGTAAAATATGTACGCTGTTTTCCAATCTGGTGGCAAACAACACCGAGTAAGCGAAGGTCAAACACTTCGTTTAGAGAAATTAGACGTTGAAACTGGTGCAACTGTTGAATTTGATAAAGTTCTTCTTGTTGCTAACGGCGAAGAAATCGCTGTTGGTGCACCTCTTGTTGAAGGTGGCAAGGTTACTGCAGAAGTAGTACAACACGGTCGTGGCGATAAAGTAAAAATCGTTAAGTTCCGTCGTCGTAAGCACTCGCGTAAGCAAGCTGGTCACCGTCAGTGGTTCACTGAAGTGAAAATCACTGGCATTAACGCTTAAGTATTAGGAGAGTTTAACAATGGCACATAAAAAAGCTGGCGGTTCTACTAATAACGGCCGCGATTCAGAAAGCAAACGTCTTGGTGTTAAGCGTTTTGGTGGTGAATCTGTTCTTGCAGGTAACATCATCGTTCGTCAACGTGGTACTAAGTTCCACGCTGGCACAAACGTTGGCATCGGTAAAGACCACACTCTTTTCGCTCTTACTGAAGGTAAAGTGAAATTTGCTGTTAAAGGTCCTAAAAACCGTAAGTTTGTAAGCATCGAAGCTGAGTAATTTAATCTTTAACTAGATTATTTTATTAGCTTTCAAGCTGAATTCAAAAGCCCTGCCGATTCGGCAGGGTTTTTTATTTATAGCAAGAATAAAAAAGCAGACGCTCTTGTTTTGGTTTTGAGAAGCCGTTTTATTTTTTGATAAACAGATTAGTTTTTAAGAAGCCGTTTGTTTTTAAGAAATAAGAAGCAAAGAACCTCTCCTTATTTGTTCCTTGGTTGCAGGTCGGCCTAGATCTTAGGTGATCGATCTAAACACGGATCTGCTAGAATTTATATCACTCCTTGATGAGTGGTAACGCAACGTAAGTGCGGAGTTAAAAAATGAAATTCGTTGATGAAGCGGTAGTAAAAATAGAAGCCGGTGATGGCGGTAATGGTACAGTTAGCTTTTGGCGCGAAAAATTCGTCGCTAAAGGTGGTCCTGATGGCGGCGACGGTGGTGACGGCGGTGATGTTTACATCCAAGCGGATGAGAACTTAAACACACTGATCGATTACCGTTTCCAACGTTTTTACAATGCAGAGCGTGGCGAGAATGGTCGCGGCGGTAACTGTACTGGTAAACGTGGTAAAGACATTACGCTGAAAGTACCAGTTGGTACGCGTGCAGTTGATATCCACACCAACGAAATCGTTGCTGAAGTTGCTGAACACGGCAAGAAAGTAATGGTTGGTAAAGGTGGTTGGCACGGTCTTGGTAACACGCGTTTTAAATCGTCTGTTAACCGCGCTCCTCGTCAAAAGACAATGGGTACTAAAGGCGAAGTTCGTGAACTGCGTTTAGAGCTTCTTCTATTAGCTGACGTTGGTATGCTTGGCCTACCAAACGCAGGTAAATCTACTTTTATTCGTTCAGTATCTGCTGCGAAACCAAAAGTGGCTGATTACCCGTTCACTACTTTGATCCCAAGCTTGGGTGTGGTAAGTGTTGTCCCTGAAAAGAGCTTCGTTGTTGCCGATATCCCAGGACTAATCGAAGGCGCAGCTGATGGCGCTGGCCTTGGTATCCGATTCCTTAAGCACCTTGAGCGTTGTCGTGTTCTTCTGCATATGATCGACATTATGCCGATCGATCAATCTGATCCTATTCAGAATGCACTAACGATCATCGATGAGCTTGAGCAATACAGTGAAAAAGTTTCACAAAAACCTCGCTGGTTAGTGTTCAATAAAGTTGACCTAATGCCAGAAGACGAAGCAGACGAAAAGATTCAAGAAATCATCGATGCTTTGGGCTGGGAAGGCGAGTACTTCAAGATCTCTGCTGTGAATAAAATCGGCACCAAAGATCTTTGCTTCAAACTAGGTGAGTTTATGGAAAACCTACCTCGTGAAGTTGTAGAAGTTGAAGAAGAAGAAAAAGTAGACTTTATGTGGGATGACTACCATAAAGATGCGATGAGCGGTAAGAATGTCGTTACTGAAGATGACGACGATTGGGACGATTGGGATGACGAAGAGGATGACGGCCATGTTATCTATGTTCGTGACTAATCCTCTTAGTTTCTCATAACGCATCGGTCGCTTCTTACGAGTACACTGATAGTTTTATTAAACCGCAATGAAAATTGCGGTTTTTTTGTATCTAAATCATGACGTCTTACTGTTTTTTATGCAAAATTTATCTTTAGATAATTAACGCCTATGGGAAGGAAATCATGGCATCAAAGCAAAGAGCGATCTCAAGACTCGTCGCTCAATCAGGACAAATGTTATTGGCGCACGGGGCAGAGAGCACACTGGTCGGCGATATCATGCGTCGCATCGGTATTGCTTGTGGGGTGAATGAGGTTGAAGTCGCACTGTCAGCCAATGCGCTTGTTGTAACTACCGTAATGGATGATCACTGTATTACCACTACTCGAAGTTGTGCTGATCGTGGCATTAACATGCAGGTTATCACCGACATTCAACGCATTTGCATCATGATGGAGAAGGGAATTCTCGATTATGATTTGGCGTATAAAAAGATTCAAAACATCAGCCCCGAGCGCTACAACCGTTGGTTAGTGGTTGTGATGATAGGGTTGTCGTGCGCCTCTTTTAGCCACCTTGCGGGCGGAGACTGGCAAGTCTTCATGATGACTTTTATTGCTTCAGCTTGCGGTATGATCGTCAGGCAAGAGATTGGGCACCGCCATTTCAATCCGCTATTAAACTTTGCTATCACAGCATTCGTTACCACGACCATTTCAGCTCAAGCCGTACTTTACAATATTGGCGGCCAACCCACGATCGTGATGGCTTCATCTGTATTAATGTTAGTACCTGGTTTTCCTCTGATTAACTCCGTCGCTGATATGCTTAAAGGCCATATTAATATGGGGTTAGCGCGCTTTACCATGGCCAGCTTATTAACTCTGGCGACGAGCTTGGGCATTGTCGCGGCGATGAGTCTATCAGATGTTTGGGGGTGGGCAAGCTAATGAGTATTTTCGAACTGTTTTTAGGTCTGCTCAACGATATGTTTTTCGCCGCTATTCCTGCGGTTGGGTTTGCATTGGTGTTTAACGTTCCGCAACGTGCTTTAATTTATTGTGCACTCGGTGGTTCTATCGGTCATGGTAGCCGGTATCTGATGATGCACTTTGGTATTCCAATCGAATGGGCGACGTTCTTCGCCGCAACCGTGGTTGGTATGATAGGGGTTCATTGGTCACATAAACTGTTAGCACATCCGAAGGTGTTTACGGTTGCAGCTCTAATTCCTATGGTGCCAGGTGTGTTCGCCTTCAAGGCGATGATTGCGATGGTGGAGATTAACAGGGCAGGCTACACGCCTGAGTTGTTGGCAATGTTGATGGAGAACTTTTTAAAATCGATGTTCATTATCGCAGGGTTGGCGGTTGGCTTAGCTGTGCCAGGGCTGTTATTCTATCGCCGTAGACCTATCGTTTAGCGTTAATTTTCTTTTTAGGGACAGGACTTTCGATTTATGATCATCAGCATGATAGCGGCAATGGCAAACAACCGTATAATTGGTAAAGACAATCAGATGCCTTGGCATTTACCTGCGGATTTTGCATGGTTTAAACGCTCGACTATGGGTAAACCAGTCGTGATGGGACGTAAGACCTACGATTCTATTGGACGCCCTTTGCCGGGTCGGTTGAATGTCGTAATCAGCCGTGATGAGAGTTTAAAGATTGAAGGTGTAACGACGGTAACTTCTATTGAACAGGCTCTAGAGCTACTCAGTGATGTTGAAGAGGTGATGATCATTGGTGGCGGCTCTATTTATGAGAGCTGCTTACCTAAAGCGGACAAGTTGTATCTGACTTACATCGATTTCGCCGTCGATGGAGATACACAATTTCCTGACTGGGGTGAAGGTTGGAAGCAGAGCTTTAACGAGAGCTATCAAGCTGACGAGAAAAACAAACACAACATGGAGTTTGTGATTCTCGAGCGTTAACTGTGGTTATCAATAGCTAGTCTCTGAAAAATGCTTGCGTTACCCTACCAAGGTAGCGCAAGTTTCTCGTATCTTTATAGCGCTTTCTGAGTGAAAAACTGTTTATCTTCCCAGCGAAGAATTGTCAATTCACCTCCCCAGACGCATCCAGTATCAAGTCCAATTACGTCTTTTCCGTTATAGCCTTCAAGCGCAGCCCAGTGTCCAAAAACAACGGTTTTATCGAGCTTTACGCGTTGCGGAAGGTCAAACCACGGCACTAATGGTTCATCGGTAATTTCATTCGGTGGTAGCTTACATGCCATGTCGAGACGGCCATCTTCAAAACAGAAACGCATTCTTGTCAGGCTATTGATTGCATAACGATAGCGCTCAATATCATGTAAACCCTGATGCCATAAATCAGGCGTGTTACTGTACATGTTTTTGATTAGCCATTGCCATTTATCGGACTTCAGCAAGGATACGATCTCTCGATTTTCAACACGTGCTCTTTCTAGATTCCACTGCGGTGAGATACCCGCATGGCACATCACGAACTCTGGGTGTTCTTGAAGCAAAGGCTGTTGTCTTAACCATTCGAGTAGCAGTTCACGATCTTCAGCATCAAGAATCGCTTGAGTCTTATCTTTTGGTTTCGCTGGAAATAGTCCTAAGGACACCGCCAGAAGATGTAAGTCGTGGTTGCCTAATACAACCTTAGCTGCGTCACCAAGGTTACGAATAAAGCGTAACGTCTCCAATGATTTAGGGCCTCGAGCAACTAAGTCTCCGGCGACCCATAAAGTATCTTGGTGTTTATCAAAGTTAATTTTTTCAAGTAGTCCTTGAAGTTCGTCGAAGCACCCTTGGATGTCTCCGACAATGTAATTCGACACAATAGTTTCCTGTAGATACGGATGTACGGCTAATTAAGAATATTAGGGATTGCGAGTCTGAATGGGTCAACTTCGGTAATAAAATCAATGCCCTTGTTATCGGTCATCACATAGTGACCTTGCATAACGCCAACAGGGGTTTCGATGACCGTACCACTTGTGTAGGTGTACTCGTCGTTGGCTTCAATCACGGGTTGTTGGCCAACTACACCATCACCCTCAATGGTGAGCTGCTTGCCGTTAGAGTCGGTAATTAACCAGCGGCGAGACATAAGTTGCACCGTTGTTTTACTTAGATTTTTGATGGTAATAATGTAGGCGAAGACATAACGATTCTTCGTTGGCTCAGATTGTTCTTCTATGTACTTAGAGTGAACCTGGCATTTGATACAAGGCGTAGATATATCCATATTCGCACCTTTTGTTGTTGATATACTTAATGTAATTAAAGTATTACATAAAAAAGGCTCCTAACCGAAGTGTAGGAGCCTTTTTTATTTATTTGTCAGCGTTATGACTGTCGTACAACCAGTTTGCCATGTCGACAAACTGCTCGAGCGTTAAGTTCTCAGGACGCATGCTTGGGTTGATACCTAGCTCTTCAAGCACTTCCTTATCGATTAAGCTCTTGTAGCAGTTACGAACTGTTTTACGACGTTGGTTAAAGCCTTCACGACATACGCGATCTAGCCATTTCAGATCTTTTGCCGGATAAGGCAGCACTTCGTATGGCTGTAGGCGCACGACTGCTGAGTCTACTTTCGGTGGCGGAACGAAGGCCGTTGGTGGAACTTCTAACACAGGCGTTACTTTACAGTAGTATTGAGCCATTACAGTAAGACGACCGTAAGCTTTACTGCCAGGGCCAGCAGCTAGACGGTTAACCACTTCTTTTTGAAGCATAAAGTGCATGTCTTGCACGTCTTTATGGAATTCAAAAAGGTGGAACATCAATGGTGTAGAGATGTTATATGGCAAGTTACCAAAGATGCGTAGCTTATTGTTTGGCTTAACCAGTTCTTGGAAATCGAACTTCATCGCATCGCCTTCACGGATCGTTAGCTTGTCCGCAAGATCTGGATGGTTACGAAGACGTTCTGCAAGGTCTCTATCCAATTCGATAACAGTAAATTTATCGACAAGCTTACCCACAGGCTCAGTAATTGCGCCTAGACCAGGACCGATCTCTACCAAGTTTTGACCTGGTAGTGGGTTAATACTCGATACGATGCCATCAATAATGTATGGATCGTTAAGGAAGTTTTGACCAAAACGTTTACGCGCTTTGTGCCCTAAGTGGACATCATTTCTCATTGCTTTTTCTCTACTAATTCAATGGCGTGCGTGAGCGCTGTTCTAAAGCTCCCTGTATCGGCTTGGCCTTTCCCTGCCAAGTCTAAGGCGGTACCGTGGTCGACTGATGTGCGAATAAACGGTAAGCCAAGCGTGATGTTCACTGAGCGACCAAACCCTTTGTATTTCAATACCGGGAGTACTTGGTCGTGATACATACCTAAAACAGCATCTGCATCTTGCAAATATTTTTCATTAAAGATGGTGTCTGCTGGCAATGGGCCAACTAAATTGATGCCATCTTTTTGGTGAATTTTTTCTAGCGTCGGGGTGATAGTTTCAATCTCTTCACGCCCTAAACAACCATCTTCACCAGCATGTGGATTCAAGCCACACACATAGATAGTTGGTTTCTCAATAGCAAATTTTTCAACCAAGTCTTTATTTAGAATAGCAATAATTTGCTCTAATCTGTCTTCGGTCACAGCTTGAGATACATAAGCTAGTGGGATGTGCGTTGTTACTAGCGCAACACGCAGCCCTTCAGTTGCCAACATCATCACCACCAGTGGTGTATTGGACTTCTCTGCAAAGAACTCGGTATGGCCGCTAAAAGCAACGCCAGCTCGGTTAATTACACCCTTGTGAACGGGGCCGGTGACAATAGCATCAAATTCATCATTCATACAGCCAATTGCTGCGGTTTCTAAAGTATTTAATACGTAATGACCATTAGCCTCATTGAGTTGACCTGCAACTGCCGTTTCAGCAAGTGGAACGTGTTTCACTACCAGTGTGCCAGCGCGTTGCGGTTGCTTAGCTGCATTTGCATCGTAGTCCAGAAGATCGACTTCGATACCAAGAATTTTAGCTCGCTCGGATAGCAGTGTTTTATCAGCACAAACCACGAGTTGATGAGGCCAACTTTCTTGAGATAGAGCCAAAGTTAAATCTGGGCCTATCCCTGCTGGTTCACCTGCGGTTATGACAATACGTTTAGTTGTTGTCATCTTGGTCGTCCTCAACCATCTCAACAAAGGCACTTGCTCTTACTTCTTGTAGCCAAGCACCAGCTTCTTCGTTGAATTTACGGTTAAATAGAATTTGGTAAGCTTTGTTTTTCAAAGCTGAATCGGTACGGTCGACTTCGCGACGGTCTAGTACTTCAACAATGTGCCAACCGTGTACGGTTTTGAATGGCGCACTGATTTTGCCTTCTGGTAGCGTTTCTACTTGGTGTTTGAATTCTGGTACATACAAATCTGGTGTTTGGTAGCCTAGCTCACCATCTTGTACTGCAGAACCTGGATCTTGGCTGTATTGCTGTGCAAGGTCGCCAAAGCTCGCTTCACCTGCGTTTACGCGGCGCGTGATCTTTTCAAGTTGTTCTTTCGCGCCATCGTCACTCAAGATTACGGTTGGCTTAATCAAGATATGACGAGCATTCACTTCCGTTACTGCTACGGTTTCTAAGCCTTTCACATCTTCAATTTTTAGAATGTGGAAACCTACACCGCTACGGAAAGGACCGATGATGCTGCCTTTATTTTGCATTTTGATCTGGTCAGCAAAAATGGTTGGCATCTCTTCTTTACGCATCCAACCCCAATCACCACCTTGCAGCGCTTTAGGACCCTTAGAGTAAGTATATGCCATGGTGCTGAAATCTTTGCCTGAGTTCAGTTCTTCAACCAGTTCAGTAGCTTGAGCTTCTAACTCTTCTTTGGTTTGGTCATCATTAAAGCGCAGTTGAATGTGGCCAATTTTATATTGAACGGTCGCGTTAGTCTCTTGCGCTAAGATATCTGCTAGGTTATCAACTTCCGCAGGAAGAATATTGATACGGCGACGAACTAAGGCGTTACGAGCTTCACTTGCTGCAATCTCTTTTCTTACTTGCTCTCGAAATGCATTGTAGCTAAGGCCTTCTTCAGCAACCGATGCGGTAAGTTGTTCTACCGTTTGGTTGTTGTCTTTAGCGATACCTTCAATTGCTTGATCAAGTCGAGCATCATCAATACGAACACCGATACGTTCTGCTTCTTGAGTTTGAATAGTATCGATGATCAGTTTTTCTAGTACTTGCTCATTGAGCACATCTTGCGATGGCAGTGTTTGACCGCTTTTTTTTGCGTTGGCACGCAGTGTCTTCATCGAGGCATCGATGTCGCTTTGTAAGATAACGCCTTCGTTAACGATAACTTTTACGCTGTCTAGCTCGACTGGCGCTGCAAAGCTTGTTGATAAAGTACAAGTCGCTGCGATAGCAATTAATGTGCGTTTCCACAATGTCATGTGTAATCCTTTAAATTTACTGATTTCTTATCAGTAAAGAAAATTAGTTGTTTAAGAAGAATGGGCGACCGTAGCTCAATGAGTTATCAGAACTGCTATCCCCAACAGCGCCTGAATCAGAGCCTAAGTTAGTACCAAAGCCGATAATACCGAAATTCACACCAAAGTTATTTTCATATTCAGGCGTGACATTTGGATCACTAATGTTATTTGTCAGCTGGTTACTATACGTAAAGCCGATGTACCAACAATCCGATCTATAGTTTAAACGAGCTAACCACTCTAGATCTTCTTGTGTGGTTAAGTCATAGAAATATTGAGCACTGGTGCTCCATTTCGGTGAAATTTGGTAGGAACCAAGTAAACCCGCTTGCGAAATACCATCTCTTGTTATGGATGATACGTCAAAATCTACAGTTTCATTTATGTATTCTTCTGTAACATAGCGATAGTTGGTTTGTATGTAACCACCAGCAAAGCGGTATTCAAGTGTACTATTCGCTAATTGCATCGAAGATGAGTCAATATCGTATTGCACGCCACCATGGTAGAACAGGTAGTCATCATAGTTGAAGTCCATTTCTATAGCCCAAGACGAATAATTAGTTTTGTTATCAGAGTCGTCGTTGTCTAAAGTCTGTTTTGTATCTTTATCGATATAAAAAATCTGACCAAAAGAAATATTCAAACGCTCTTTATACTCATCATCGAAGAAACGAGATGATGCACCATAACTAATTTGATTCGCAGATGCGATACGATCAACACCGCTATATTTACGGCTTCTAAATAGACCATAGTAATCGGTCTGCAGTAGTGTCGTATCGTAAAGACCAATGTCACTTTGATCTTCTTCTGGTACGTAAAGATACTGAACTTGAGGTTCGAGTGTTTGAGTGTAATTGCCCACAATTTTTGTATCACGTTCAAGAACGATACCTGCGTGGCTTCTAAACTCTGGAATAACTCGGCTTACCGATTCTTCTAAGCCTTCATAATCAGAACCCGCACCTGTATCAACGCCGTCAAGGTCTTGTTGATAGTAAGTACCAAGTAGTCGAGCTTCTGTTGTCCAAGTACCCCAAGTGTTACCTACTGGGATTGTAATACCAGGTTCAACGTGAACACGAGTGGCTGATGGTTTGCCTGATGCGTCGGTATCGAACATTGATATATGACTGATTAAGTCAAAATCTAGGTAATCCATTACCTCTGGAGCATAGTAATTGTACTCGAGTTGTGGCATTAGACGATAAGGCAAGTTATTGCTGGTGGTAAGAACTTGGAAGTCTCGAACAAGTACAGACGCATCCCAATTTTGAGAACGGTATGTTGCTTGCCCTTCTTGAAGCAGTTGTCCATCTTCACGGTTACCGATATTTGAGCTCATGTCCGAAAAGTAGTCAATATCACTGACTTTAGAGTAATCAATTTCGAATAACCAAGATTGTTGGAATATTCCTGAATGTTCTAGTTGGAAACCCCAACGATCGCCTAGATCAGTGTACTTTTGATCGTCTGGTAAATATTCAGACTCGATACTACCGGAACCAAAATCGCTTAAATATCTGAATTTACTGTTGAGTTGAGTGCCACGCTCTTGCATGTACTTGAAGGTAGTTTCCAAATCGTAGTCTGGTGCTAAGTTCCAATAAACAGGAATTTCAGCTTCAAAACCATCGCTTGAACCATACGAAACTGTTGGGTACAAGAAACCGGTTTTACGTGTATCACCCACCGGTACTGTTAAGTAAGGTAAGTAAAAGACGGGAACACTTTGGATTTCAAAACGTGGATTATAAAAAGTGGCTTGTTCTTCGTCTTGGTCGACACTGATGCTCGATGCTCTTAGACGCCAAGCATTATCGCCGATAGGGCAAGAGGTAATGGAGCCATCTTCAATCTCATAAACCGCTTTACCTGTTTTTGCTATATAAACAGCATCTCCGCGACCGGGCTCGCAAAGGAATTCGTAATCGGTGTTCTCAAGCGTCATTTCATCTGTAGTCAGATTATTGGTCGCTCTGTCTGAGATAGATTTGATTTGACCATCACTAAAGTTTACGTTGCCTTCAGCTACAACGATATTTTCTTGTTGGTGCAGGGTTACGTTATCGGCAAGGATGGTCTTGTTCCCTTGCGTAACGACTACGTCACCTGAATATATTGCTTTGTCACCATTGATAGCTTCTAGGCGATCTGACTCAACGTGAGCGGGTAGCTGTGTCTCGTTTTCTGCAGCGGGCTCGATCAAGCATTGATCTATAGAGGGCATTTCCTGCACACTACTATCGGTGATTGTTTCAGCTTGAGTTGTCGACACGTATAACGCCGTACTTATAGACGCGGCTAACAAGGAGCGGGAAAAAGATTGCATGAAGTTGAACTATCCTGTGTCACTAGATGAAGGGTTGATCTAGTATCAATCCAATTAATAAAGCATTTTCCTTATGATAAAGGAAATAATAGCATTCAGCATCATCAGACAGCATTACTCAGATAAAATTCATAGATAGAGAACACATAATGCAAATATTTGGCAAAATTTTGGGCGCGTTTTTTGGCTTTTTATTTGGAGGGCCACTCGGTTTAGTTTTTGGTCTGTTTTTAGGACACCAATTCGATAAAGCTCGCGGATTGAACCAATCAGGCTTCAATAGCTCTGGTTTTGGTCGAGGTCCAAGCCAAGCAGAAAGACAGAACGAGTTTTTTAAATCCGCTTTTGCGGTTATGGGGCACGTTGCTAAAGCGAAAGGGCAGGTAACGCCAGAAGAGATTCAACTCGCTTCTACCATGATGGAGCGTATGAACCTGCATGGCGAACAGCGTAAAGCAGCGCAAGATGCATTCCGTGACGGCAAAGAGAGCGACTTCCCTCTGAACGACGTACTTGAGCGAGTTAAAATCTCATCGGGTGGTCGTTTTGATCTTCTGCAGTTCTTTCTAGAGCTTCAGGTATCTGCCGCATTTGCGGATGGAAGTTTGCACCCGAGTGAACGTCAAGTTCTGCATAAAATAGCGCAAGGGCTTGGGTTTTCGGCAGCACAACTAGAACGCCGCTTGCAGATGCAAGAAGCTGCGTTCCGTTTCCAACAGCAAGGTGGAAGCTTTGGTGGCCATCAGGGTCATGGGCAATCATCAGGTTGGCAACAGGCTTCGCAACAGAACCAACTTGGCGACGCATATAAGGTTCTTGGTGTGAGTGAAAGTGCTGACGGTAAAGAGGTGAAGAAAGCCTACCGCAAGCTGATGAATGAACATCACCCAGATAAACTGATGGCGAAGGGCTTACCGCCTGAGATGATGAATGTTGCGAAAGAGAAATCGCAAGAAATTCAGAATGCTTATGACCTGATAAAGAAAGTAAAAGGTTTTAAGTAATTGAACACTAAACCGAGTAATAACAAAGTTACTCGGTTTTTTATTAAAGGGAATTATATGACGGTAACGTATCAGGATGTTCTAGAGTTTTGGTTCGATGAGTTGACGCCTAAAGATTGGTTTACTGGCGGCGCCGAGATTGACACTTTGATAGAGTCTCGATTTTCTGAATTGCATAAAGCAGCCATTCAAGGCGAGCTATTTGAGTGGCGCCAAACTGCGCAAGGACGATTGGCTGAGATTATCGTACTTGATCAGTTTTCTCGAAATATTGGTAGAAAAAGTCCGACAGCATTTTCTGCTGATCCGATGGCGTTGGCTCTAGCCCAAGAGGCGGTAGCGGGTGGTTTTGATCACCAGCTTAACGAGCAACAGAAAAGCTTCCTGTATATGCCTTATATGCACAGTGAATCTTTGTTAGTCCATGAACAAGCCGTGGAACTCTTTTCTCAAACGGGATTAGAGCATAATCTGGACTTTGAGTTTAAGCACAAGGTTATCATTGAGCGATTTGGTCGCTATCCGCACCGTAATGAGGTGTTAGGGCGAGCTTCGACTCCCGAAGAGATTGAGTTCTTGCAGCAACCGAGCTCAAGCTTTTAATTGTAGAAATACGGTCAAAGAATTGAGAAGAGGCTAGAGGTTAATAAAAACCTCTCGCCTCTTTTTTACTTTAGTGATCAACTTTAGCCTTAGAGCTAGTTTGCTTGGTTGAGCGACCAATCGTATTCATAACTGATGTTTTGAGTATTGGTTACTGCTTCAATTCGATATTGTTCTAAGTGCTGAATAAGCTGTTTCTTCGTACCAAAATCCACAGCAAACCATTCGTAAATCGATGATAGTTGAAGCTTATTGTTTGTAACCATCACGCCTTTGTCACTGCTTACAAACTCAGTTGCAGCTTGCTCTAGCAAGGCTTCAGTATTTTTAGAGGTAAAAGCGTCAGGTTGTAAGTTAGGGCAACCTAGGCTGGCACAGTTCACTGCATAATGCGTGCGAGGATCTTGCCAAATTGGTCTTAGGATTCGGTGTTCAATGTCATTGAGTGTCAGTGATTTCCCATTAACGACTACCACATCATCTCCCCACGGACCGAAACTAAATAGTCCGCCAAGTTTAGTTATGGATTTGATCGGGTAGGCATCAAGAATCAAATCGACAGTCACGGCGTTATATAGATTAACCCAGTAGGCATACTGCTCCGCTTTTGAATAGTTGAGCGGATTCACCTGTTCGAGTTGCTTGATGTATTGCTTAAGTTTGGTCTTATCGGCAGTGTTCACCGCTTTATAGCTAACTAACGTATTTTGCCCCTGTTTAACCAAGTAGCTATCGAGGAATTGCTGCCAATCTTGATGAGATACCTGTTCTAGGTTGGTTTCGTCGCTTTGCTTCCAGTATGGCCAAAGATCGGATTTAGGCGCAGACCAAGCTAAGGTTGAGAAAAGTAGGCTGACAATAAAAAGTAGTTGTTTCATGGCATTCTCCTGATGACTGACTACTAAGACCTTAAGGCTTACCATTTTCTTTCATTGCTCTTCATTTAAATAAACATATGAAGTTAAGTTAAAAGCTTAGCCAAATAAAAAAGGTTGGCACTTGGCCAACCTTTAGATTTATTCAGAAACGTCTCATTATTTTAGGAAGCTAGGAATCTTAGCTTCAAACTCTGAGATCTTATCGGCATGTTGAAGTGTAAGGCCGATATTATCTAAACCATTCAGTAAGCAGTGACGACGGAACTCATCAATTTCAAACGAGTACTCTTTGCCGTTCGCGCTGACTTTCATTGCTTCTAGATCAACCGTAATTTCTGCACCTTCATTCGCTTCAACGAATTGGAATAGCTCATCCACTTCTTGCTCAGTCAATCGAACTGGCACCATTTGGTTGTTGATCGAGTTACCGTAGAAAATGTCGGCAAAGCTTGGTGCGATCATTACTTGGATACCGTAATCGGCAAGCGCCCACGGTGCGTGTTCACGAGATGAACCACAACCGAAGTTTTCACGAGCTAAAAGAATTGAAGCGCCTTGGTAGCGAGCTTCGTTCATTACAAAATCAGGGTTTGGCTGTTGGCCTGCATCGTCTAGGAAGCGCCAATCGTGGAACAAGTGCTTACCAAAACCGATGCGGTTTACTTTCTGTAGAAACTGCTTTGGAATGATCGCATCAGTATCGATGTTGGCCGTATCTAGAGGAACGACTAATCCGGTGTGTTGTTGAAAACCTGACATGTTAAATCCTCTAATTAAAGTTCACGAATATCGACAAAGTGACCAGCGATAGCCGCTGCGGCTGCCATTGCTGGGCTAACTAGGTGCGTACGACCATCACGGCCTTGGCGACCTTCAAAGTTACGGTTTGATGTAGAAGCACAGCGCTCTTGTGGACCTAGACGGTCGTTGTTCATCGCAAGACACATAGAGCAACCCGGTAAACGCCATTCAAAGCCTGCTTCGATGAAGATCTTATCTAGGCCTTCAGCCTCAGCTTGTGCTTTAACTTGCTCTGAACCCGGAACGATAAGCGCTTGCACATGTTTTGCAACTTGGCGACCTTTCGCTACTGCTGCTGCTGCACGCATGTCTTCGATACGAGAGTTAGTACAAGAACCCACGAACACTTTATCTACGTTGTAATCAGATAGAGATTTACCGGCTTCAAGACCCATGTAAGCCAGCGCTTTTTCAGCTGATGCTTTTTCTACAGGGTCTGCGAAGCTTTCTGGTGCAGGGATTGGTGTGTCTACTGAGATAACCTGACCTGGGTTGGTACCCCAAGTGACTTGTGGTTTGATGTCTGCCGCTTCTAATGTAACAACTGCATCGAATTCTGCATCAGCATCGGTTTTTAACGTATCCCAGTATTCGATTGCTGCTTCTAGGTCTTCGCCTTCTGGAGAGAACTTACGACCTTTGATGTACTCGTATGTCGTTGCATCTGGAGCGATTAAGCCTGCTTTAGCGCCAAGCTCGATTGCCATGTTACATACTGTCATACGACCTTCCATCGTAAGGTCGGTAATTGCCTCACCACAGAATTCAACTACGTAGCCAGTACCGCCAGCAGCCGTTGTTTTACCGATGATCGCTAGCACGATGTCTTTTGCAGTGATGCCAGGAGTAACCTTGCCTTTTACTTCGATCTTCATGGTTTTAGCGCGAGCTTGTTTTAGCGTTTGCGTAGCTAGAACGTGTTCCACTTCTGAAGTACCGATACCAAATGCTAGTGAACCAAATGCACCGTGTGTAGCCGTGTGCGAGTCACCACATACGATGGTCATGCCCGGTAGCGTAATACCTAGCTCAGGACCCATTACGTGCACAATACCTTGGTATTTGTGGTTTAGATCGTAAAGCGTGACACCAAACTCTTCACAGTTCTTCGATAGCGTTTCCATTTGGATACGAGCCATCTCACCAGAAGCGTTGATGTCTTTAGTTTGTGTCGATACGTTGTGATCCATGGTCGCGAAAGTCTTGCCAACTTGGCGAACTTTGCGGCCTTTCTCACGCAAGCCATCAAATGCTTGAGGTGACGTTACTTCGTGAACTAAGTGACGATCGATATAAAGAATTGGTGTTTCGCCCTTCGCTGCAACCGCAACGTGAGCGTCATAAACTTTTTCGTATAAGGTTTTTGCGTGCTGGTTTGTCGACATAGCTTTTCTTCCTTGGGAGCATCAGTCCCAGTGTTTGTTTCGAGCCAAGTCATGCGGTTTACGCTGACTTGGCTTGATATTATTCTTATGTACTTGCTTCTAATCGGAGCCTTTAGCTTATGAAGCTAAGATGTACTCAGCGATCTTGTCACCCATTTCAGAGGTAGTCAGCGCTTGGTTTTTGCCAGCAAGGTCTGCCGTTAGCTCGCCTGCAGAAAGTGCTTTAGAAACCGCTGCTTCGATGTCTTGTGCTGCCGCTTCTTCGCCTAGGCTGTAACGAAGCATTAGGGCTGCAGAAAGGATTTGCGCGACTGGGTTTGCGATGTTCTTACCTGCGATATCTGGTGCGCTGCCACCTGCTGGTTCGTATAGGCCGAAGTTGCTTTCATTTAAACTTGCAGAAGGAAGCATACCCATAGAGCCAGTGATCATTGCGCACTCATCAGAGATGATGTCACCAAAGATGTTTGAACATAGCATTACGTCAAACTGAGATGGGTCTTTGATTAGCTGCATGGTCGCGTTGTCGATGTACATGTGGTTTAGCGTTACATCTGGGTAATCTTTTGCGATCTCTTCAACGACTTCACGCCATAGGATAGAGCTCTGTAGAACGTTCGCTTTATCGATTGAGTAAACATTTTTGTTACGTAGGCGTGCAGATTCAAAAGCAATCTTTGCAATACGTTCGATTTCGTAGCGGTGGTAAACCTCGGTATCAAAAGCTTTTTCCGTTGCGCCTTCGCCTTCACGGCCTTTAGGTTGGCCGAAGTAGATACCGCCTGTTAGCTCACGGACTACCACGATGTCGAAACCGTTACCTGAGATGTCAGCACGTAAAGGAGAGAAAGACTCTAGACCTTTATGGATTTGAGCTGGACGTAGGTTACAGAACAGTTGGAAGTGTTTACGTAGAGGAAGTAGGGCACCACGCTCTGGTTGGTCGTTCGGTGGAAGGTGTTCCCATTTAGGACCGCCAACCGAGCCAAAAAGTACTGCGTCAGATTCTTCACAGCCAGTGACTGTTGCTTCTGGAAGTGGACAGCCGTGGTTATCAATTGCAATACCACCAACATCATACTCTTCGCGAGAAAAGCTAATCGCGTGCTTCTTTTCGATCGCGTCTAGCACTTTATGCGCTTGTTGCATTACTTCTGGGCCAATGCCATCACCAGGTAGTACGGCAATTTTGTATGATTTATCAGTCATGTTAATCCTTTAATTCTTTGTTACTGAGCTATTTAGCTCGTTTTAAATTTTGTCCCTAAAGCCAATAACATCGGCTCTAGGGCTCTGTTATTGGGTGTTTAAACTGTTGCGATTCTTTGTTGTTTCATTTCAGCAATGGTGTCTGCGCGTTGAATGCTATTAATAACGTGCAGTAGCGCCTGACCAGAGGCCTCAACGATATCCGTTGAAACGCCTGTACCGTGGTACTTGCGGCCTTTGTAGTTCGCAATAATATCAGCTTGGCCTAAGCCATCTTCGCCTTCACCTTTCGCGGTAAGGTCGAATTTATCCAATGCAATTTCGTAACCCGTTAAGCGGTAGATACATTGGTATAAAGCATCAACCGGGCCGTTACCGACAGCCGCTTCGCATTTCTCTTCATCACCACATTGCAGCTTGATGCTGGTGGTAGACATAACACTACCAGATTGTACGCTTAGGTAGTTAAGTTTATAGAAGTCATCTTCGTCACGTAGATTTGCGAAGTGCATTAGTGCTTCTAGGTCGTAATCGAATACTTGGCCTTTACGGTCAGCCAGTTTCAAAAAGTCTTCGTACAATGAATCTAGGTTGTACTCATTGTCTTTGTAGCCCATTGCGTCCATGTGGCTCTTAACGGCTGCACGACCACTGCGGCTGGTTAGGTTCAATGCTTTGTTTTTCAAGCCAATAGACTCAGGAGTCATGATCTCGTAAGTGTTCTTGTTCTTAAGCATGCCGTCTTGGTGGATACCTGAAGAGTGGCTGAATGCGTTAGCACCGACGATTGCTTTGTTGTCTTGAATTGGCATGTGGCAAAGCTGGCTAACCAACTTACTGGTACGGTGAATCTCTTGATGATCCAAACCAGTATGAACACCTAGTAACTCTTGGCGAGTTTTGATGATCATTGCGATTTCTTCTAAAGAACAGTTGCCCGCACGCTCACCGATACCGTTAATAGTACCTTCAACTTGACGAGCACCGGCTTGTACCGCAGCAATTGAGTTAGCAACCGACATACCCAAGTCATCGTGACAGTGAACAGAGATGATTGCTTGGTCGATGTTTGGAACGCGATCAAATAGCGTTTTGATAATGCCACCAAACTCGTTAGGTACTGTGTAGCCCACTGTGTCTGGAATGTTGATGGTTTTCGCGCCCGCGTTGATTGCCGCTTCAACCATACGACATAGGTTATCGATAGGCGTACGACCTGCATCTTCACAAGAGAACTCAACATCGTCTGTGTAGTTGCGCGCATGCTTTACCGCTTTTACTGCCATATCGACAACATCGTCGTAGCTACGGCGTAATTTATCTTGCACGTGAACCGTTGATGTAGAAATGAAGGTGTGAATACGGAACTGCTCAGCGACTTTTAACGCTTCTGCAGCGGCATCGATATCCTTCGCTACAGCACGAGAAAGTGCACAGATTCGGCTGTCTTTAATATTTTTTGCGATGGTTTGTACTGACTCAAAGTCGCCTGGTGATGACACCGGAAAGCCCGCTTCAATAACATCTACACCCAGTCGTTCAAGTGCATAAGCGATCTGTAATTTCTCTTTTACCGTTAAGCTTGCAGCCAACGCTTGCTCGCCATCACGTAAGGTAGTGTCAAAAATTATCACTTGATCGTTCATGGGTGCTTCCTTATATCGATAATGAATCGATTGCTATCCAAATTATTATTAAGAATGATGTTCTTTTAAAAGTGCCAGTTACAAAAAAACCCGCTCAGCGCGGGTTTTAATATTTGTGTAGTTCTTGACCCACAACTTACCCGCGCGATTGGTTCACGATAAGGAGAAGTTTCAGCAGTCGAGAAGAAGAAAAAATCATTACACAAATATCCGTAAATAAACTGTTAACACCATATTTACCGCAATTTATTCTGAGCGTCAAACAAGAAAATCCAATATCAGCGTGCTTTGGCGGTGTTTTTTTTTGGTTTGTGCTGCTTGCGTGTTGTTTGCTGGTGTTATCAGCTGATTGAGTGTTTTGTACTGGGCGGTTAGTTTATCGTTTGGCTGATGTGTAGGTTAAAACTTTGTAGTAAATCTTTTTGATGGAACGATTCACCAATAAAATTAAAAGGGTGGCTAAATTAATTAATCATTTGATTAAATAGTGAGTAATTAATCTTCTACAACCATGTCGATTTATCCCTATAATTAATCGTGTGATTAATTATAGGGATAGGTCTCAGTGATGGCAGCGCGTAAAGCAGGGCGACCTCAACAGAATCTAGATGTACGGCAGTTACTCATTGAGCAC
This sequence comes from Vibrio sp. 10N.222.52.B7, assembly GCF_041474275.1. Lineage (NCBI taxonomy): Bacteria > Pseudomonadati > Pseudomonadota > Gammaproteobacteria > Vibrionales > Vibrionaceae > Vibrio > Vibrio sp. 10N.222.52.B7. Next base: position 82,347 of record NZ_JBFRTU010000014.1, read on the forward strand.
GCTCGAGATCTGTTCGTGGTTCAACCGTACGACAAGGTATCGACTCGCTTAGTTGCTGAGCGAGCGGGTGTGAATATTGCGATGATTCGCTATTACTTTGGCAGTAAAGCCGGATTGTTTGAGGCGATGCTGCGTGAAACATTACGCCCTATGCAATTACAAATGCAGAGACTCGTTGATGAAAGCAGTCATGAGAACTTTCTTGATTTAATGCGGACTTACTACAAAGAGATGGTCAAAGTGCCGAAGTTTCCTCGCTTGATAGCCCAAGTGATGAATATGCCTCCCTCTGAAGTGCAAAGAGAGTTGCTCGAAAAGGTTTTCCTCGATGTTGCAAAGCCAGCCCAAGATGTCATTTTTGAAAAGTTGGTTGAACAAGGCATCTTAAAACAGAACATGGATCCAAAATTGTGCCGTATTTCGTATGTAAGCTTGATGGTGTTTCCTTTCATCGCTCCGCCGCCTTTATTGGCAATTCATGGGATTGAGATTAATGAAGAATTTCTTAATCGTTTAATCGAACACAACATTCAATTGATGACTGAAGGCTTTATTAACGCACCGAGCCCTTCTTCCGTGCAGGACCAAAGATAATGAAAATAAATAAAAAACTACTCTTCTTTCCAGCACTTGCGGTTGGTGTTATTGGCCTTGTCGCCGCGATTAACTTGAAGCCGGATCTTCCAACCAAACCTGCGGGTGATAGGGCTCGCTTAGTTGATACTGTGAGCCTAGAACAACAACTGATAGCGCCGTTAGCGGTCGGCTTTGGCAAAGTAGTGCCGAAAGTTGAATGGAAAGCGATTGCTGAGGTGACAGGACAGATCGTGTATCGACATCCAGATCTTGAAAAAGGCCAGGTGATCCCTGCAGGAACGGTCGTGCTCAAGGTTGATCCATTGGATTACGAATTGAAACTGATACAAGCAGAGGCGGATCTAAAATCAAGCCAAACCTCATTAGCGAAATTGAATCAAGAAGAAGACAACCTTAATCAGACTCTTAAGATCGAAAAGAATCGTTTGGTGATCAGCAATAAAGAGCTACAACGTAAACAGGATCTGCGTAAGAAAGGGCTCACCTCTCAATCGGATGTCGACCTGCAACAACAAAGCGCATTGTCTCAGCAGAAGTTGGTATTAGATATCGCGAACCAAATCGCGTTGATGCCAGATGAAAAGCGTGTTGCGGAAGCGGTGATTAAGGTCAACGTGTCTAAGGAAAAAGAGGCGCAGCGCTCTCTCGATAAGACCACGATCACTTTGCCAAGAGCGATGCGAATTGCTCAGGTTGATATCGAACAAAATCAAGTGGTTAACCTTCAGCAGGAGATGTTTATTGCTCACGGGATTAATGTCATGGAAGTAGAGGCGCAACTTTCTATTCACGATATGCAAACTTTAGCCTCCAGCTTTAACCAATTTCCTCGCGATGCTGCAGGAATCCCTAATCCTTATGAAGCGCCAATCAAAGCAAGCATTCAACTTAACAGCGGCAACCTGAACCTCAGTTGGCCAGCGAAGGTGGCAAGAATCAGCGAAACAGTTGATGAAAACCAAGCGACGGCGGGGATTATTCTCGAGATCGCTCAAGATTACTCACAATTGCAACCAGACAGCGCGACGCCTTTGGTTAACGGTATGTTTGTCAAAGCTGAGATTGAGGGTGTCGCCAATCTAAGTTGGGTGGTTCCAGAGCGAGCACTGCATGGTGATAAGGTTTACCTGATGGATGACAACCAGCGTTTGCAAGTGGTCAATGTTGAAGTGCTTTATCGCAGAGACAATCAAGTGGTTGTGAGTGGAGAGCTACAAACTGGAGATAAACTGGTTCTCAATGATGTCCTGCCAGCAATAGAAGGCATGTTACTGAGAGAGTCCAACTCTGAAGAGGCTGAGCTTGAATCAGATACTCAGGAGAGTGCGTCATGATCAAGTTTTTCTCTCGGCACCCAACAGCAGCAAACTTGTTGATGCTTGGGTTGTTGATCTTGGGTATAAGCTCACTATCAACCATCAAACGTGAAACCTTCCCCGCTTACGATCCGCCTTACATTATGGCTGCGATTGTTTATCCCGGCGCCTCTCCACAAGAAGTGGAAGAGAGCTTGTGTGTGCGAATGGAAGATGCAGTAGACGGCTTAGCCAACATTGAAGAAACTCAGTGTGAAGCCATCGAAGGCAGCGCTCGTTTAATTCTAAAGTTAAATGAAAAAGCGGACATCGGCCGAATGCTGGTGGATGTGCAAACCCAGATCAACTCGATCAATGATTTCCCAACTGAGATTGAATCGCCTGTTGTTCAAGAGCTAGATTGGAATGAACCGGTTGTCGATATCGCTATAACAGCCGAAACGTCGTGGCCAGAACTTAAGGCCTACGCGGAAGATCTTAAGCGCACCATGAAGCTTGATTACGATGTCTCTTTGGTCGAGGTTAGCGGCTTCTCGGATCATCAATATCGAGTGGAACTGGATACCCAAGCTATTCGTCAGTTGGGTTTGAGTGTCGGTGATATCGCGGATCAAATTGGTCGACAGAATGTAAAACTGCCGAGTGGTAACGTTGAAACACCAGACAAAAACTTTCTGATTCGTTTCGACGAGAGACGAGTTACGCCTGTTGAGCTGGAAAGCATCGTGGTTGGATCTGCGCCTAATGGCTCGGTGATTCGTTTGAGAGACATAGCCAAAATAACCGACCGCTTTGAGCTTGATGAACAAAAGGTGTTATTTGATGGCAAGCCTTCGGCGCTGCTTAAGATCAGTAAGAACAAAGAAGACGATGCGCTGCGAATCAAAGAGAACGTAACACGATTCGTTGAAGATCAAAGCGCGATTGCTCCTGATGGCGTGACACTACAAATGACCAACGATCTATCTTCTGTACTTTGGGATCGTCTAACCATGATGGTGAGCAACGGCTGGCAAGGTATTGTGCTGGTGTTCGCAACTATGTGGCTGTTCTTCAGCTTACGTTATTCATTTTGGGTGGCTGCTGGCCTGCCAGTTGCCTTCCTTGGTGGCTTGTTCTTAATGGCCAACCTTGGTTTGTCGATTAACATTATGTCGCTGGTCGGGTTGTTGATGGCAATCGGTATTATGATGGATGACGCCATCGTGATCGCCGAGTCGATAGCGTCCCATTTAGATCGGGGGCAGAGCGTAGATGATGCGGTGTACAACGGCGTTAAGAAAGTGCTTCCTGGAGTTCTGTCTTCTTTCTTAACCACGGTGTGTATTTTCGGTAGCTTACTGTTTCTTGATGGCGAGATGGGTGCGGTGCTTAAGGCCGTTCCTCAAGTATTGATTTTGGTGCTGTCGTTGAGCTTGATTGAAGCCTTCCTGATTCTACCTAATCACTTATCTCATTCATTACATAAAGAAAAAAATGATAAGCCAGCGCTGCGCTTTAAAGTGGTGTTGCTTGAGAAGTTTGAGAACTTCCGTAATACCACTTTGATGAACATGGTTGAGAAAGTCGTGACCTTCCGCTACGCCTTTATGGGCGGAGTGATTACGTTGTTGTTACTTTCGGTCGCCTTGATTGCTGGTGGCGTTGTTAAGTTTCAACCTTTCCCTGAGCTAGATGGTGATATCGCCGAGGCGCGTATTATTCTTCCGCCGGGCGCATCACTGTCTCAAACCGAGAAAGTGGTCGACAAAATTGTCGCGTCTGCTGAGCGTTTGAACAAGCAATGGAGCGAAGAGGTTGAAGAAGGCAATACACTGGTCGAGCACATAACTAGCCAATTCAATGCTAACGCCGATGCCAATGAATCCGGCCCGCACTTAGCCACAGTGCGCTTAGATTTACGCGGAGCAGAGAGTCGTAATACGGTTATCGATGATTTCATTGATGCGTGGCGAGAGGATATTGGCGATTTAGCGGATCCTATTTCATTGGTGTTCAAGCAACCGACTATGGGGCCGGGCGGTCGTGCTATTGAAATCCGCGCCAAACACGATGACCTGAGCGCATTGAAATCCGCTTCTTTGGATATTCAGGAATACCTTAATCAGTTTGATGGCGTGCACGGCGTGCTGGATGACATGCGTATGGGTAAAGAAGAGATTTTGGTGAAGCTGCGTCCGGGCGCTGAGACCTACAATGTGAATGGACAGATGATCGCTTCCCAATTACGTGCGGCTTTCTTTGGTCAGACAGCGGATGAGATTCAAATCGGTGTTGAGAATATCTCGATTGAAGTTCGTCTTGATAAAGAACAAGCGGGTGATTTACAGCAGCTGGCTAACTTCCCAATCATCACTGCAGACGGCAGTCAGATTCCATTAGCAACATTGGCAACGTTAGATTTTCAGCGTAACTATGTGCGAATCCAACGTATCGATGGGTTGAGAACCATCAGTATCTTTGGTGATATTGATAATAAGAAAGCGAGTTCATCCGCGATTTTGGCTCAGTTCCAAAAAGATGAAGCCGCCAAACTTATTCAGAAGTACCCGGGTTTACGCTTTGATTTCGAAGGGGAGGCCAAGGATGCAGCCAAGACGGGCGCTTCGATGGGCAAAGGATTCTTGCTCGGCTTATTCGGCGTGTTTGCGATTCTTAGCTATCAGTTCAGAAGCTATTTAGAGCCTGTGGTCGTGATGTTAGCGATTCCACTCGCTTTTATTGGGGTGGTCGTTGGTCACTGGATACTTGGCCATTCTTTGAGTATGCCAAGCATGATGGGCTTTGTGTCGCTTGCCGGAATTGTGGTTAATGATTCCATCTTGTTGGTGCAGTACATTCGTCACCATGTCGATGAGGGAGATAGCGTGCATGACTCGGTGGTGAAAGCCAGTCGCGAGCGTTTCCGAGCGGTATTCTTGACCTCAATGACGACTGCGGCAGGTTTGCTACCGCTGTTGACGGAAACCAGCTTACAGGCTCAGGTTATCCAGCCACTGGTTATTTCGATCGTATTCGGCATATTTGCCTCGACCTTATTAGTATTGTTTATGATCCCAGCGGCCTACGCGATATTGGCGGATTTCGGTTTGGTGAAAAAGCACGAGCCATTAGCGCTATAACTTTTAGTGCTATAGCCTTTAGCGCTATTATCATTAGCGAGCACTATTATCATTAGCGAACGCTATAACCATTAACACGATAGAAGTAGCGTTTGCTTGCTTATATAAAGAAGTAAAAACATAGAAGAATAAAGCGGCCTTGGGTCGCTTTATTTTTATCGACAGTTTCTAGGCCTCATCAGCTTGCTTAGCGAAAGCGGTCAATTCGCCTCAAAATTCATTTTAGTTCATTCAAAACGTCACTTAACTGTCATTTCAGGAGCATAACTTGAGCCTTAACTGAATAAGGATTGTTAAGGAGATTGTATGCGTACTATCGAACCTATTGTCCGCTGGGATGTGGCATTTTCTGTTTTCTGTTTAAAGAGCCGTTATAGCGGACAACAGGCGACACTCAGTAAGGCGGTGTCTCATACTGGAGATGGACACCTTTACGTTTTGATTGCTTTGGTTGCACTACTGGCTGACGGTTACACCGGACGAGACTTTCTTTTGGTGGGCTTAACTGCCTTTGCAATCGAGTTACCTATTTACTGGTTTGCCAAAAATACCCTCAAGCGTCGCAGACCCGCTGAATTCTCTTCATTGCTTTACTCCCATATTGTGCCATCTGATAAATACAGCCTGCCTTCTGGGCATTCCGCTGCGGCTTTTGTTATGGCGACTCTAATCGGACATTTCTATCCGAGTTTATATCTCTTTAGCCTGATTTGGGCGGCAGCGATTGCTGGCTCTCGAATCCTACTTGGTGTGCACTTTTTAACGGACGTACTGATTGGCGCAGCCTTGGGCATCGCTTGTACTAGCCTTGCTATCAGCTTCATTCTGTAATCATTTTGTTGGCAACAACCACTGCCGAGCTTAAGTGGCAAGCATAAAGGAACATGCATGAAAATTTTATATGGCGTACAAGGCACAGGAAATGGGCACATCGCTCGAGCGAGAGCAATGGCCGTCGCTTTTCGTCAGCAAAATATTGATGTCGATTTTCTGTTCTCTGGGCGAGATGAGAGCAAATACTTTTCGATGGAAGCGTTTGGCAACTATCAGACCCGCAGCGGCTTAACTTTTTACAGCGAGCAGGGGCAGGTTAAATACGGCAAAACATTCATGAAGAACAACATCTGGCGATTTCTCCGTGAGATTAACCAGATCGATCTTACGCCTTATGACTTAGTGATTAATGATTTTGAGCCTGTCACTGCATGGGCGGCTAAGAGACAAGGTGTGTCATGCATTGGGATAAGCCACCAGAATGCGTTTCGTTATGATGTACCCAAAGAAGGGGGCAACTGGATTGAACATTCAGTGATTCAACATTTCGCCCCAACCGAGCACTCTATTGGCTTGCACTGGTATCACTTTGAACAGCCGATTTTGCCGCCTATCGTTCACACGCTGGTTGGTGATCAACAAATAAAAACAACACAAGATTTTACGTTGGTCTATTTGCCATTTGAGGATCTTGAGTCGATCTCAGAGCTGCTGATGAAGTTCATTTCGCAAAACTTTGTCTGTTACCACCCGGATGTGATTGAGCATAGCCGAGTTGAAAATATTGAGTTCAAACCACTGAGTCATGCGGGCTTTCAATTCGACCTCAATCAGTGCTCTGGTGTGGTCGCAAATGGCGGCTTTGAATTGCCATCTGAAGCCTTAACCTTAGGGAAGAAATTGCTTCTCAAACCACTCGAAGGGCAGTTCGAACAACAGAGCAATGTGGCGACGCTAGAGGCCCTTGGGTTAGCTCAAACCATGACGTTTTTAGATGCGGCTATCTTGCGTGCTTGGCTCAGTGAAAAACAGGCCGAAGTGGTCACCTATCCAGACGTGGCAAGTGCACTCGTTGAGTGGGTATTAGCAGGGAATTGGTCTAATCAAGATGATTTAAGAAAGCAACTTTGGGACAAGGTCGACTTTCCAAGTTATGCATCGCTCACCTAACTCATAAGTGCTATTTCTAAATTGACCGGTTGAACAATTCACGAGTTCAATAAATTGTAACAAATGTAACCAAACGATAGAACAGCTAAATAAGTCGAAATTAAACTCATAAGTGACGCATTTTATGTTTTTTTATAACTCTATAAATAATTGATTTTTAGATGTTGTTTAATCATTAAGGTAAAATAAAGTTATTCTTTATCAATCTTGTTGGTAGCTCGAGATGCATTGGTTAATAGTAATGTCAATCCGA